>CAXUKK010000328.1:0-2054 GCA_964251455.1 uncultured Enterovirga sp. | reverse complement strand
CTCCTGCCCTGTTAGAATTGCCGGTGCCCGGACCGGAAGCGGACGACGATGATGATGCGGCGGTCGTTGCCGGCTCGCCCGAGCCGGATCCGGGAATGTCGGAGATGCTGCCGCGACCCGTCGGATCCGAATCGCTACGTCTGAGCGATGCGTCTGACATTCCGCAGGCGTTCGCCGCGACCGAATCCAGCCAGGAGGAGCCGGTTGCGGTTTCGCCTCGTTCCTCGCCGTTGCGACGGCATGGCGCGGCCATACCAAAGTTGGACCTGTTCTAACTCTTGTCTTTCCTCGTAAGGGCGTATTATGGCCTCTAGCGTGGCGACCGAGACACGCGCCGGGAGCATGATGCGCGCCGAGGGTATCGAGGAGGCTGTCCGGGCTGTTGGCGGCATTGGAGCGCTCGCGCGTGCGCTCGGGATCTCTCAACCGGCGGTTTCAAGCTGGAAGCGCGTTCCGACGGATCGCGTGATGGCCGTGGAAGCTGCCACCGGAGTTCCGCGCTCGGTGCTGCGGCCTGACCTGTTCGGCGACAAGGACGTTGTGGTGAGCCAAGATCCCGAGGTCGACGAGGTCGACCTCCTGCGGTCCCAGGAATACGGGCTCCTCGCCAATCTCCTCGCACGTGCTCCGACCGCAGCGCTGCTCGCCGGGCTGTCCCGGCTCGACGGGGATGCAAGCCCGCTCGGTGTCGCCCACCGCGCGCTTGCAGCGGCCGCCAGCGCGGCCGATCCCGATGCGGTCTCGCGCGAATATTTCGATCTGTTCGTCGGCCTCGGGCGCGGCGACATCCTTCCATACGCATCGTACTACCTGACGGGCTTCCTCAACGAGCGCCCGCTGGCCCGGGTCCGCGAAGACCTGCAGGCCCTTGGCATCGAGACCGACGAGGACCTGCGCGAGCCCGAGGACCATGTCGCCATCCTGTGCGAGGTCATGTCGGGCCTGGCTGCCGGCGGCTTCGGGTCCGAGCCGGGTGCGGACCGCCGCTTCTTCGAGCGGCATCTCAAGCCATTTGCCGAGCGCTTCTTCGGAGATCTCGAGACTGCGAATTCGTCGCGGTTCTATCGGGCCGTCGGTGCGTTGGGTCGTTTGTTCATGGAAATCGAGACAGAGGCCTTCGCGATCGAGAACTGACCGGCCGGAAGGCAGGTCGGCGTCGATGCCGGGTGGAGACAGGGACATGAGCCAGAGCGACAAGAAGGCGATGGATCGCCGCAAGTTTCTCGGTGCCGTCGGCGGCGCGTCGAGCGTCGCGGTTGCGGTCGCGGTCTCGCCCATCGCGGCGACCGAGGCCCAGGCCTACGATCCCGGCCCGAGCGAGACCAAGGCGCGGTACCGCGAAACCGACGACGTGAAGGCGTTCTACCGTACCAACGGGTACGAGACGCTGAAGAAGAAGTGAGGGCTGCCCGATGCTGACCAAGCGCAAGAGCGGCGAGACGAGCCGCGCCAGGCTGCAGACCATCTCGGCCGGCCTCACCTCCGGCGTGCTGGACCGCCGCACCTTCCTTCGCCGGTCCGGCCTCGCGGTCGGCGGCCTTGCGGCCGTCGGCTCGATCCAGATCGGCTCGATCCGCAAGGCCCAGGCGGCCGGAACGGACGTGAGCGGACCTCAGGTCACGATCAAGAAGAACGTCTGCACCCATTGCTCGGTCGGCTGCACAGTCACGGCCGAGGTCGTGAACGGGGTCTGGGCCGGTCAGGAGCCGTCCTGGGATTCGCCGATCAACCGGGGCACGCATTGCGCGAAGGGCGCGGCGATCCGGGAACTCGTGCACAGCGATCGCCGCCTCAAATACCCGACCAAGATGGTCAACGGGCAGTGGCAGCGCATCAGCTGGGACCAGGCGATCAACGAGATCGGCGACAAGCTCCTCGACATCCGCGGCAAGTACGGCGCGGATTCGGCCTATTGGCTCGGCTCGGCCAAGTACACGAACGAGGCGGCCTACCTGCTGCGCAAGTTCGGCGCCTTTTGGGGCACGAACTCGGTCGATCACCAGGCCCGCATCTGCCACTCGACCACGGTGGCGGGCGTCGCCAACACCTGGGGC
>CAXUKK010000327.1:0-3817 GCA_964251455.1 uncultured Enterovirga sp. | reverse complement strand
GGCCTGATCCGGTCATCCCGAGACCTCCTGCATGCGTCGATTTCACATCCCCGCCTCGGCCCTGGTTCTGCTCGGAACCGCCCTCGGCGGCTGCGCCGGCGACGCCAATCCCGTGCGCGACCTCGCGGTCGCCTCCGGCGTGACGGGCGGCGAGCCCAGGCCGGCCCCCGATTTCGTCGCCCGCACGCGGCCCGCACAGGCGGAATACGTGCCGATCGGCGTATCCGCGCCCCGCAGGTCCCGTGCCAAGGACAAGAACGAGGTCGAGGACGCCGAAGCGCAGATGAACCGGCTCAGCCGGGCAAACGAGGCGAGGGCGGCCCAGGCCAGGCGCGCCGGCGCCGCTCCCTAAGCCCTTTCGCGGGCTGCCCAGGATCGGGCCGCTCTGCTAGACAGCGCGTGAGATGGGGGCCCGCGGCAATGTCGCGCGGCCTCCCGGGGATGCTCATGACGACCGACTTCCACCGCATCAGGCGGCTTCCGCCCTACGTCTTCGAGGAAGTGAACCGCTTCAAGGCGAAGGCGCGCGCCGGCGGGGCCGATATCGTCGACCTCGGCATGGGCAATCCGGACCTCGCCGCACCGCCACACGTCGTCGCCAAATTGTGCGAAACCGCCGGCAAACCGCGGACCGACCGCTATTCGGCCTCGAAGGGCATCGCGGGGCTCCGGCGCGCCCAGGCCGGCTATTACGCGCGGCGCTTCGGCGTGAAGCTCAATCCGGACACGCAGGTCGTGGCGACGCTCGGCTCGAAAGAGGGCTTCGCCAACACGGCGCAGGCCATTACGGCGCCGGGCGATGTCGTGCTCGTGCCGAACCCGTCCTATCCGATCCACGCCTTCGGCTTCCTGATGGCCGGCGGCGTCATCCGCTCGGTTCCGGCCGAGCCGAGCCCGGCCTTGTTCCCGGCGCTGGAGCGGGCGGTCCTGCATTCGATCCCGAAGCCGATCGCGCTCGTGACCTGCTATCCATCGAACCCGACGGCGCAGGTCGCCTCGCTCGACTTCTACCGCGACCTCGTCGCCTTCGCGAAGAAGCACGACCTCTTCCTCCTCTCCGACCTCGCCTATGCCGAGGTGTTCTTCGACGACAACGACCCGCCACCCTCGCTGCTGCAGGTGCCGGGTGCGATGGATGTCGCGGTCGAGTTCACGTCGATGTCCAAGACCTTCTCGATGGCGGGCTGGCGCATGGGCTTCGCGGTCGGCAACGAGCGCCTGCTCGGGGCTCTCGCCCGCGTGAAATCCTACCTCGATTACGGCGCCTTCACGCCCGTCCAGGTAGCCGCGACGGCGGCCCTGAACGGCCCGGACGATTGCATCCGCGAGATGCGGTCGATCTACAAGCGCCGTCGCGACGTGCTGGTCGACAGCTTCGGCAAGGCCGGATGGGACATCCCGGCCCCGTCGGCATCCATGTTCGCCTGGGTGCCGGTGCCGGAGAAGTTCAGGCCACTCGGAAGCCTCGAGTTCTCGAAGCTGCTCGTCGAGAAGGCCGATGTCGCGGTCGCGCCTGGCATCGGCTTCGGCGAGCATGGCGACGATTACGTCCGCATCGCGCTGGTCGAGAACGAGCAGCGTATCCGGCAGGCGGCACGGTCGATCCGCAAGTTCTTCGACAACGCCGACCGTACGCTGCATAACGTCGTCCCGCTGCCCGGCGCGATGGCGCAGGCCGGCTAGCCCTGCGGGCTGGCCTTCGGGCGCCTCCTCGCCTCCGCCCGGCAACGGCCCGAGCAGTAGCGCACCTCTTCCCAGACCCGCTCCCACTTCTTGCGCCAGGCGAAGGGGCGGCCGCACTGGACGCAGGGCTTTTCGGCGAGGTTCGGCTTCTTGTGCATCGGCATCCCGGATATGAGGGGGATCCCACCGATCCGGAAGCCGGGGCGCGGCATGTTCTTCGATGATTTCGACCTTCGCCAGATCGCCGTCGCCGGCGGCGACCTGCGTGTCCGGATCGGCGGCTCCGGTCCGTCGCTGCTCCTGCTGCACGGCAATCCGCAGACGCATGCCATGTGGCACAAGGTGGCTCCCGCGCTGGCCAAGCGGTTCACGGTGGTCTGCCCGGACCTGCGCGGCTACGGCGGCTCCTTCAAGCCCGATGCCACCCCGGATCATGCTCCCTACGCCAAGGTCGCCATGGCGCGGGACATGGCCGAGCTGATGACCGCGCTCGGGCACGAACGCTTCCGCGTCGGCAGCCATGACCGCGGCGCCCGGGTCGCGCACCGCCTCGCGCTCGACAATCCCGACCGGGTCGAGAAGCTCGCCATCCTCGATATCGTGCCAACGATCGAGCATTTCGAGCGCACCGACATGGCGTTCGCGCTCGGCTACTACCACTGGTTCTGGTTCGCGCAGCCGCATCCCTTCCCCGAGAGCCTGATCAACGCGGCGCCGGAGACATGGTGGCACGCCCACACCTCGCGGGAGCCGAAGCCGCCCGGCTTCTTCGCGCCCGAGGCTCTGGCGGATTACCTCGCGGCAGCGCGCGACCCGGCTGCGATCCTGGGCATGTGCGAAGACTACCGCGCCGCCGCGACGATCGACCTCGAGCATGACCGTGCGAGCCGCGACGCAGGCGCCAAGATCGGCTGCCCGTTGCTCGTCCTGTGGGGCTCAAAGGGCAAGATCGGCGGCTGGTACGAGCCGCTCGACCTGTGGAGCCGCTACTGCTCGGCCGAGGTCACGGGCGGCCCGGTGTCGTCCGGCCATTATCTCCCGGAGGAAACGCCGGACGAGGTGCTCGCCGCTTTCGAGGCGTTCTTCTGACGAGTTCCGTGCCATCCCGGACCGGGCGGAACGCCAAAGTCGGCGATCCTGTTGTGCCCTTGCATCGAATGAGAGTGGCATGCGGTTCATCCCGACGCGGGTTCACGGGCTCATCGACTATGTCTGGGGCCTGCTCGTCGGCACGGCGCCCTGGGTCTTCGGCTTCGCCGATAACGGTCCGGCCACCTATGTCGCCTGGGCGTTCGGCATCGGTGCGATCCTCTACAGCCTACTGACGAATTACGAGGTCGGGCTTCTGCCCGTGATCTCGGTGCCCGTGCATCTCGCCCTGGACATCGCGGCCGGCGTGGTGCTCGCGGCGTCGCCGTGGATCTTCGGCTTCGCGGACAGGGTGGTCTGGCCGCATCTCGTGTTCGGCCTGTTCTCGGTCGCGGCAGGACTCCTCACCGAGACGTCGCCCCGTTCGCCGGACGGGATCGCCGGCGACAGGATCTGACGCCACACAAGAAAGCACTGGATCGTCTTCCCGGCTCGGCCAATACTCCCCTCAACAAAGAAGTGTCAGGGAGGATGGTCAGATGAAGCTGGTCGCAATCGCCGCGGCTGTCGTCTTCGCGTTCGCAGCGCACGCCGCCGAGCCGCTCACGTTCGAGGTCGACGCCGCCTGGCCGAAACCGCTCCCCAATCAATGGCTCATGGGACAGGCGGCCGGCGTCGCCGTGGATGCCGAGGACAACATCTGGGTCGTCCAGCGCCCCCGCACGCTGACCGACGACGAGAAGGGTGCGAGCCTCAACCCGCCGCGATCGAAATGCTGCAAGCCGGCCCCGCCGGTTCTGGTGTTCAACCAGGCCGGCGACCTCATCAAAAGCTGGGGCGGTCCGGGCGAAGGCTTCAACTGGCCGCAGAACGAGCACGGCATCCACATCGACCACAAAGGCTTCGTGTGGCTGGCCGGGAACGGAAACGAGGACGGCCAAATCCTAAAGTTCACGCAAGACGGCAAGTTCGTCATGCAAATCGGCAAGCAGGGACCGCAAACGAACAGCCTCGATACGTCGCGCCTCGGCAAGCCGGCCGGGAT
>CAXUKK010000326.1:0-3830 GCA_964251455.1 uncultured Enterovirga sp. | reverse complement strand
ATGGTGTTCGGTGCTGCCGGAGCAGCCGTTCCGTCCTCGCGACGCTTCTTTAGCTGGGCCATGATCCCCTCGGGATCCGGAAGCATGCCGATCAGCGTGTTGCCGGTATTCTCGAGCATGGGTCTCGAGCGCGCCGTCGTAGCCCAGTCCGGCATCTTGCCCTGGACGAGCCAGGCCAGGAACACCCAGCCAACAACGCAGATGAGCAGCCCGCGTGCCGCGCCGAAGACGAAACCGAGCGTGCGGTCGAGCGCGCCGACGCGGGAATCGAGGATGAAATCTGAGAATTTCACGGTGATGATCGAGACGATCAGCAGCGTGATGATGAAAGTGCCACCAATGGCAGCGACGAGCGCGATCGTCGGATTGGCGATGTGATCCTTGATCTTCGGCAGGATCAGCGGATGCAGGAACCAAGCGGCCGCCGCTGCCGTGACCCAGGCCACGATCGCCAGCACCTCGCGGGTGAAACCGCGCACGGCCGCGAGCAGCGCCGAGATGATCACGACGCCGATGACGACGAGATCGAGAATCGAGATGGGCAGCGAGGCCGGCATGAGGCGGTCCGAGGGTGGTCGGGTCGACGAACTGGTACTGGGCGGAGACGCGCTTATAGCCGTTGTACCGCGACGCGTCATCAAATCAGGAGGGAGCGCGCGGTTTTCCCGCGCCCATTGTGGGGTTTGAGCACTACTCCGCGGCAGCAACCCGCCGGCGCGTCCCCGCGACTCGCGCCACGAGTTCCGCAACATGCGACAATCCGATCGCGGCGGGGCTCCGCTCCTCCCGCTCACCCGAAGGGTTCGGGCAGTAGGCTGCGGAGAAGCCGAGCTTCGTCGCTTCCTTGATGCGGGCGGAGCTTTGCGTCACCGGCCGGATCGAGCCCGAAAGGCCGATCTCGCCGAAGAACACGCTTTCAGCCGGGAGCGCCGAGCCCGTGAGCGAGGAGACGAGCGCCGCCGCTGCGGCAAGATCCGCGGCAGGTTCGGCGATGCGCATGCCACCGGCGACGTTCAGATAGACATCGTGACCGGCGAGGCGCACGCCCGCATGGGTCTCAAGCACCGCGAGCACCATGGAAAGGCGCGCCGGATCCCAACCGACGACCGCCCGGCGCGGAGTCCCGAGCGATGTCGGGGCGACAAGCGCCTGCACCTCGACGAGAAGCGGGCGGGTGCCCTCCATGCCGGCGAAGACGGCGGCGCCCGGTGTCGCCAGGTCGCGGCCCGCCAGGAAAAGCTCGGACGGGTTCGGCACCTCGGCGAGGCCGCGGTCCGTCATCTCGAACACGCCAATCTCGTCCGTCGGGCCGAAGCGATTCTTGGCTGCCCGCAGGATCCTGAAGTGATGGGCCGGATCGCCTTCGAAGGATGCCACGCAATCGACCATGTGCTCGACGACCCGCGGCCCCGCGATCTGACCGTCCTTCGTGACATGGCCGACCAGAATCAGCGCGGTCCCATGCGTCTTGGCGAAGCGGATCAGCGACTGCGCACTTCCCCGAACCTGGCTCACCGTGCCCGGGGCGGATTCGACCGTCTCCGTCCACATCGTCTGGATGGAGTCGATCACGGCGAGTCTTGGAGCCGGGCCCTGCGAGAGTGTCGCGACGATGTCCTCGACGTTCGTCTCCGCCGCGAGCTCGACCGGCGCCGAGGCGAGCCCGAGCCGATCGGCCCGCATCCGCACCTGGGCCACCGCCTCCTCGCCGGAGATATACGCGACCCGATGCCCGCCGCGCGCGAGGGTCGCTGCGACTTGAATCAGCAGGGTCGACTTGCCGATCCCCGGATCGCCACCGATCAGGATGACGGAGCCCGGCACGAGCCCGCCGCCGAGCACGCGGTCGAATTCGCCATTATGCGTGTGGGTGCGAGGCGCCTCCTTGTTCTCGCCCGTCAGCGGCTCGAGCGGGAACACGCGCCCCTTTGCGCGAGACGGTCGGGTGGCGACCGGCCCGGCAAGGGGACTTCCGGACCCGCCCTCCTGGACGACGGTGTTCCAGCCGCCGCACGCCTCGCACTTGCCGCGCCAACGATTGTAGACGGCCCCGCAACTCTGGCAGATGAAGGTCGGGTGCTTGGCCATCAGACGTTCAAGTACCGGCGCTCATAGCGCCGACCCAAGCCGGTCAGGATTTCGTAGCCGATCGTGCCGGCGCGACGGCCCACCTCGTCGAGGTCGAGCACGTCCCCGATCAGCACGGCTATGCCGTCGCGCCCGGCGGCCGGAGCATCGGTCACGTCCAGGACGATCAGGTCCATCGAGACGCGGCCGACGAAGGGGCACAAGGCCCCGCCGACAAGGGCCCCGCCGCACTCCAGTCCTGCCGCCCGGCTCGCGTCGGTGCCGCCCGCGGCACGAGGGTAGCCGTCGGCATAGCCGACCGAGATCGTGGCGAGCCGCCGGGCCGAGTTCGCCGTCCAGCGCCCGCTATAACCAACGCGCTCGCCCGGCTCGATCTCGCGCGTCTGGACGATCCGGGCTTCAAGCCGGACCACCGGATTCATCGGGTTCGGGCGCCCCGGAACGGGATTGCCGCCGTAGAGCGCATAGCCCGGGCGGGCGAGATCCTGGACGGGCGGCGTGGCGAGGAACAGGCCCGACGAATTCGAGAGGGAGCCGGGCATGTCCGGGAGGGAAGCACGCGCTGTCGCGAAGGCCTCAACCTGCCGCTCGGTGACCGGATCCGACGAATCCTCGGCCGAAACGAGGTGACTCATGAGGAGGGCCGGCTCGAACTGGCCGAGAAGCGGATTGGCGGCCAGAGAAGCGACTTCCGCCAGCGACAGGCCGAGCCGGTTCATGCCCGTGTCGACGTGGATCGCAGCTGGCAGGCGATGTCCTGCGCCGTCGCAGAGCGCCGCCCATTCGCGGATTTCGGCCATCGAGCCCAGGACCGGCCGCAGACCTGACTGGTGGATGGCGCCCGCGGCTCCGGGAAGGAGCCCGTTCAGCACGTAGACGATCGCGTCAGGCGCCACGGCCTTCAGCCGCCGGGCCTCGCCGACATGGGCGACGAAGAAGGTCCGGCATCCGGCCGTCCAGAGCGCCGGGACCGCGTGTTCGATCCCGAGCCCGTATGCATCGGCCTTGACCACGGCAGCGCATTCCGCGGGCGCAGCGCGGTCGCGCAACAGGCGCCAGTTCGCGGCCAGCGCGCCGAGATCGATGGTCAGCGTCGCGGGCGCCTGCATGTCGGCCGGGCCCCCGAGCGGCTCAATAATACTCAGGCATCCTCTCCTCCTGCGCCAGGTCGGCAAAGCGCGTCACGTCGGCCTGGAAGGCGAGCTTGATGGTGCCGGTCGGGCCGTGGCGCTGCTTGCCGATGATCACTTCGGCCTTGCCATGGATCTCATCCATGGTGGCCTGCCACTTCATGTGCTCCTCGGTGCCCATCTTGGGCTCCCGCTTGTCCAGGTAATATTCCTCGCGGAATACGAACATGACCACGTCCGCATCCTGCTCGATCGAGCCCGATTCGCGCAGGTCCGACAGCTGCGGGCGCTTGTCGTCGCGCGATTCGACCTGTCGCGAAAGCTGCGACAGCGCCAGGATCGGAACGTTCAACTCCTTGCCCAGCGCCTTCAGGCCGGTCGTGATTTCGGTCACCTCCTGCACACGGTTCTCGCCCTTCTTGTTCGAGCCCGAGAGAAGCTGGATGTAGTCGATCACCAGGAGGTCGAGCCCGCGCTGCCGCTTGAGCCGCCGGGCACGCGCGACGAGCTGGGCGATGGAGATGCCGCCGGTCTGGTCGATGTATAACGGGACCGTCTGCATCTCCCGGGCCGCTGCCGTGATCTTGTAGAAGTCATCCTCGCGCATGTCGC
>CAXUKK010000325.1:0-3840 GCA_964251455.1 uncultured Enterovirga sp. | reverse complement strand
GCAAGCTCGCGCCAGCCCGCGAGGGCCCGGCCCGCCGCGGCGGAAGGAGCATCGCCATCCGCCGCGGCGCGCCCGAGCGGATCGACCAGCGGCTCGGTCTCGCCGCGATCGGCCGCGATCCGAATGAGGTCGTCATCCGTGAGCCCGCCCAGCGGCGATTTCAGCGCTGCGGCCAGGACGAGGTCGTTGCGGGGCAGAAGCGCTGCCGCGCCGGCCGCGACGAGGTCATTCACGGCGATATGCTCGCCGATGTCGAACCGGTCGGCACCGGCGACCGGAACACCGGCGGCCTTCAGGGCCCGGATCACGGCGAAGAAGGCCGGCCCGCGGCTGCGCACCAGGATCAGGATCTCGCCCGGCCGCCAGACCCGGCCGGCGCTGTCGCCCTCGCGGGTCCAGCACTGCACGGCCTTGGCGATGTTGGCCGCGACCACGACAGGGGGCGCGTGGCGCTCGGGCTCGTCGAGCGGCTCGCTCCAGGCGTCGGGCTCCTCGCCGCCCTGCCCCCGCATCTCCGTCGGCCAGATCTCGACATGGCCGGGCGCTGCCGGCCGAGCACTCGCGTGGCTCGTCCCGATGGCGGCGTCATCGTAGGAGAGGCCCCGGAAATGCGACGCGACCCGAAACGTGTGATCGACTGCCTGCAGGATCGCGGGCGCCGACCGGAAGGACAGGTCGAGACGGACATCCTCGAAGCGAAGCTCGGCACTCGCCGTCCGGGTCAGCCAATGCCGCCTGCCGTCCTCGAACCAGCGCGGATCGGCTCCCTGGAAGGAGTAGATCGACTGCTTCGGGTCGCCGACCGCGAAGACCGTGCGGGGCTTCTTCGAGGGCCGTCCCGCGCCGGCCGTGAACTCCTCCGTCAGCCTGCGCAGGATGCGCCATTGGTCCGGATTGGTGTCCTGCGCCTCGTCGATCAGCACATGGTCGATGCCGCGGTCGAGCTTGTAGAGGACCCAACCGGCCGAGCCGCGATCCAGCAGCTCGAGCGTCTTGCGGATGAGGTCGGCGAAATCCAGCGCGCCGAGCCGTCGCTTGGCGCCTTCCGCATGGACTCGGACGGCGCCGGCCAGCCGGTAGAGCGCGCGGGTGCGCTCGAGCGTCTGCACCGCCTTCAGCGTCTCGTCGAGCTCCAACAGGCGCTCCTGCTCGCCCGTGAGCGCCGTGCACACGCCCGGCTCGGTCGCCTTGGTGGCGAGCGACTTCTTCGGCCCGCCCTCCTTCGTGAAGAAGACCGACCGGTACGCAGCGAGCCGCTGGTCGGCCGGCACGTTCGCGGCGGCCGCCTCCAGGGCGCAGGCCTGGGCGGCATCGGTCTTGGCTCCCGTCCGGCGAAGCTCGGCCGCGAGCGCCGGCCATTCCGACGCCGCGAGGCCGTCCTCCAGCATCGCCCGCTGGACTTCGGCCGAGTCGAGCCCCGTCGGCAAAGCGAGCGCGGTCTGCAGGGCGGCGATCGCCGCGTCGCGCTCGCCGGAGTCGCTCGGGATGCGCGCATCGAGAACGGCGCAGTCGATGAGGCCCGTGAGCGCTTCGCCGGAGCAGTCGAGCGCGACGGTCTCGAGCGCCGCCGCAAGGTCCGCCGCACCTGGACCGCCGATCGACGCCTCGGTCAAAACGCGGCCACGCGCCTCGGCGAGGAGTTCGGCCGTCTGCGACTCGTCCAGCACGGCAAAGCGCGCAGGCACGTTCGCCTCGAACGGGACGAGATGCAGGATGCGTTCGCAGAAGGCGTGAATCGTCTCGATCTTGAGCCCGCCGGGCGTCTCGACGGCCTTCGCGAACAGCCGGCGCGCCCGCGCCATGGTGGGCCTGTCCGGGCGCTGGCCCGTCATCGCCTCGATCGATTCGCGAAGCGACATCTCGTCGAGCGTGACCCAGCGGCCGAGGTCCTTGAAGACGCGGATCGTCATCTCGGCCGCCGCCGCCTTCGTGAAGGTGAGGCACAGGATGCGGGACGGCGCGGCTCCATCGAGCAGAAGACGGATCACCCGCTGCGTCAGGACGTGCGTCTTCCCGGCCCCGGCATTGGCCGACACCCAGGCGGATGCCCGCGGATCCGAGGCGCGGCGCTGCCGGTGGATGGTATCCGGCGGGATGACGCGTTCGACGCTCACGGCTCCGCTCCCTCATCGGCGGCACCGCCCGTCGCGGACCATTCCTTCACGCGGGCGAGGTGGTCATAGGGCGCGTAGGTCCGGGCATATTGCGCGTATGGCCGCGACACGTAGCCGGCGCCCTCGACCGCGTAGCGATGGACGAGCTTCCTCAACCCGGCCATGTGCTCGTTGACGATCGCCTCCATGTCGCGCTCGTCCTTCGGCGGCGGGGCCAGCTCACGCCCCTTGATCAGGTCGCGCCCGCCGATCTTCACGTATTCGAGCCCGGGCAGCGTCTCGGCCACGGGCACGTGCTCGAACCCGCCTGCCATCAGCATCGCGGCCTCGAGGGTCAGCTGCGGCGAGAACCCGACCGCGACCTCCTTCACGCTCGGGACGCGACCGCTCTTGAAGTCGATGATCGTGGCCTCGCCCTTCTGTCCGTACTCGATGCGGTCGGCCCGGCCGCGCAGGGTGAAGACGTCGCCCTCGGCGATCGGGATGCCGATCGAGCCTGAGCGCTCGACATGGATCGCCGCCAGGCGTCCACGGCGCTGGCGCTCCCATTCGAGATAGGCCGGCACGAAGCGGACGAAGGCCGGCCACCACAGCGCGTGGAGCTCCGGATAGGCATCCGCGATGGCGCTGAAGCGATCGGCGCCGCGCTGCAGAAGCTCGGCCTCGCAATCGTGCGGCAAGTCCTTCGGATGCGCCACGACGAAGCCGCCGATGACGTCGTGCAGGATGGTGCCGCGCTCCGCCGCCGAGGGCTGCACGGCGATCGTGTCGATCGGCTCCAGCCGCAGCACATGCCTGGCGAAGATCGCGTAGGGATCGCGCACCAGCGTCTCGATCTCGGTGACGCTGAGCTTGCGCGGAAACCGCTCCGGCCCCGGCTGCGGCGCAGGGCGGCGCAGCGGCGGGGCGGGACGCGTCGTCTCGAGCGCGCGAGCGAGCCGGCGGTAGCGCTCGCCGCGCCCGATCATCTCCGACCAGAGATCGTCGCCCGCGAAGGCGCGCATCCGCTCCAGGAAGCGCGACGGGACGGTGGGCTTGCCCTGCCGCTTCCGGGCCCGCGTGATGATCGCGTCCCGCACGCCGAGCGCCTGGACGAAATCGTGCGCCGTCTGGCCGATCTTGCGCTCGGGCGGGGTCAGGCCGAGCTTCAGGCGCATCGGCCGGTTCAGGAAGGCGTCCGTCTCGGCGACGGGGGGCCAGATCGTCTCGTCGAGGCCGCCCAGCACGACACGGTCGACATCGAGCAGCCGCGCCTCGAGCAGGCCCAGGATGCGGATACGCCGATGCGTGCCGCGGATTTCGGGCGCGACCGACCGATCCCGGGCGAGCGCGGCGAAGAAGGCCGGGTAATCCGAGAAGCGTCCGAGGATGGAGCGGCCGGACGCGTCGACGACCCGCATGGAGGCGAGTTCGTCGAACAGCGCGTGGAGGCTGTCGCGGGCGGGATCCGGCTCCGCGTCATCGTCGGGCGTGTCGGTCAGGGCTGCGACCGCGTCGGCATGGCGTCGCGCCAGCTCGACGAGGTCGACCGCGCGTCCGTCGTCGGGCTCCTGCCGGAACGGCCCGAAGGCGCGATCCAGCCGCAGCAGGATGTCGTCCGCGAGGTCCCAGTCCTCGGGCGAGAGAACGCGCACGGGCAGCGGTTCGCGGCGGTTCCGGGCGGTTCGCCGATGGAGGAGAGCGGCCGCGATGCCGTCGAGGCCGGGCCGCGGCGCCGGACCGCGCA
>CAXUKK010000324.1:0-3863 GCA_964251455.1 uncultured Enterovirga sp. | reverse complement strand
GGCCTTGGCTTCGGTGATGCCGACGGAGGCGATATGCGGCTGGCAATAGGTGCAGTCGGGGATCTGGCCCTTGTACATCGGATGGGTGTGCATGCCCTTGATCGTCTCGATGCAGATCACGCCCTCGTGCTCGGCCTTGTGGGCCAGCATGGGGGCGCCGGCGACGTCGCCGATCGCGTAGATGCCCGGCACCGACGTCGCGCCGAGCCCGTCGGTTGCGACGACGCCGCGCTCCATCTTCACGCCCAGAGCCTCGAGGCCAAGATTTTCGACATTGCCGACGACGCCGACCGCCGAGATCATGCGGTCGGCCGTGATCTGCTGCGTGCCCTTGGCATCCTCGATGGTCGCCGTAACGCTCTCAGTGCCCTTCTCGACCTTGGTGACCTTGGCGCCGGTCAGGAACTTGATGCCTTGCTTTTCGAGACGCTTGCGGGCGAAGGCCGCGATCTCGGCATCCTCGACCGGCAGGATCTGCGGCAGGACCTCGACGACGGTCACGTCCGATCCCATGGTGCGGTAGAACGAGGCGAACTCGATCCCGATTGCCCCCGACCCCATGACCAGCAGGGTCTTGGGCATCGCCTCGGGCACCATGGCCTCGTAATAGGTCCAGATCAGCTTCTTGTCGGGCTCGATGCCGGGCAGGACGCGGGGCCGGGCACCGGTCGCCACGATGATGTGCTTGCCCGCGTATTCGCCCGGGCCCATGGCGCCTTTTGGTGGCTCGGCGCGCTTGGTCTCCTTCACCGTGACCTTGCCGGCGCTCTCGCCCTTGGGCGCGGACGCGATCGTGGCCTCGCCCCAGATCACGTCGATCTTGTTCTTCTTCATCAGGAAGGCGACGCCGTCGGCGAGGCGCTTGGAGACGCCGCGCGAGCGCTTCACCACGGCCGTGGTGTCGACACCGACCTTGCCCTCCAGCGTCAGGCCGTAATCGCCCGGATGCTGCATGTAGTGGTAGATCTCGGCCGAACGCAGCAGCGCCTTCGTCGGGATGCAGCCCCAGTTGAGGCAGATGCCGCCCAGGTGCTCGCGGTCGATCACCGCCGTCTTGAAGCCCAACTGGGCAGAGCGGATCGCCGCCACATAGCCCCCGGGTCCCGCCCCGATGATGATGACGTCGTACTCGCCGGCCATGCGCGTGTCCCGCACCGCCTCCCGGAATGCGGAGGCCACCTGCGAAGCATCAATGCCGGACATTGCGGCTGGTCAAGACCTGCCGCACCGCGCAGCTTCGGCGCGAAGGTTCGTTGGTTGAGGGGTTGCCGCCCGGATACGTTATAAGACGACGACGGAGGTCACGTTCGATACCGCGAAGCGCGCCACGACGTTGCCGAGCGCGGGCTCGACTTCAAGTCTGCCAGCGTCGTGTTCAACGGGCCGATTCATACCTTCGAGGACATCCGGGTCGATTACGGCGAGCGACGGATGATAACGATCGGCCTGCTGCAGAGTCGCATGGTCGTCGTAGGCTGGACACCTCGGGGCGAGGATCGTCACGTATTCACGATGAGGAAGGCCAACGGTCGCGAGCAGGCGCGTTACGAAGCCCTCCTCCGCTGAGGGTTTTGGGGAGACGGATTTCGCGAAGGTCGATGCTCACGAGATTCAACCTCACGAGTACGACGAGCTTCCCGAGCTGACCGACGAGATGTTGGCGCGTTCGGTTCACTCGAACGGCTCCGCCGAGCTATCGCGCGCGGTGGAAAGCCTGCTCAAACGAACTCTTGAGCTCGACAGCGACGTCGCCGCAGGATTGCAGGCTTCTGGACGAGGCTGGGAGGAGCGGAGCAACGCCGTCCTGCGCGAGTGGCTGAACAAGCGCTCTGCGTGATCACCCCTGCGGGATGACGGGCCGCTCCATCAGCCCTGCGCTGCCCTCGGCCGGGCTAAAACCCTCCTCGGCCAGCAGCGCCCGAAGCTCCGGGTCGAGCGCCGTCGGATCGAGGAGGACGGAGAACAGGCCGTCCTCCGCCGCAAGCGCGTCTGCCAGCCGCAGCACGCGTGGCCCGAGTTCGGCGACCCGCTCGTGGAACACGGCGAGCGCGTCCACGCGCCAGGCCTCGCCATCGGGCCGGCCGTCGAGCACCGCGACGATGACGCCATCCTCTTCCGCCACCACGCACTCGGCCGGCGATGCGTCCGAGCGTTCGCCGAGCAGCGCCTGGATCGTGTCGACGTCCTCCGGTTTGGCGCGGCGGAAGGGTGGGTGCAGGTTCAGCATGAGGCCAGGATCTCCGTTCGGCGGAGAACGGTCTACTGGCTCTTCCGTTCGGCGAAGGCCGCCGCGAAGGCCGTCATGGTCGGCTCGTCGGTCAGGTCGATCTTCAGCGGCGTCACGGAGATCCGCCCCTCGGACATCGCCTTCAGGTCCGTGCCGTTGCCCGGGACGAACGGAGTGCGGTTGAAGCCGATCCAGAAATAGGGGTTGCCGCGCCCGTCGCGCCGTTCCTCGATGTTGATCAGCTCCTTGTCGCGCCGGCCTTGGGCCGTGATCGCGATGCCGTTCACGTCGTCCGGCTCGGCATCCGGGAAGTTGACGTTCACGACCGTGCCCTCGGGGATGCCGGCCTCGAGGACACGGCGGATGGTGGCGGCGCCGTGGCGCTCGCCGCAATGCCACTTGATATGGTCGCGCCCGCTTTTCCCATAGGCCTGCGACAGCGCGATCGACGGGATGCCGAGGATCGTGCCCTCCATGGCGGCCGCGATCGTGCCCGAATAGGTCACGTCCTCCGCGACGTTCGAGCCGCGGTTGATGCCCGACAGGACGAGGTCCGGCCGCCGCTCCTTCAGGACGTGCCGGGTCGCCATGATGACGCAATCGGTCGGCGTCCCCTTCACGGCGAAGCGCTGCTCCGACACCTGCCGCAGGCGCAGCGGATCGGACAGCGACAGCGAATGCGAGACGCCGGAATTGTCGAATTCCGGCGCGACGGTCCACACGTCGTCGGAGAGCTCGCGGGCCACCTTCTCGAGGAGCTCGAGCCCCGGCGAGTGGATGCCGTCATCGTTGGTGACGAGAATTCTCAAGGCTCGGCGCTCCATCGCGGTGTCATCACCGGGCTTGTCCCGGTGACCTCGATCCGGAGGGCACCGGCAGTCTGATCGGGGTGGCGGGGACAGGCCCGGCCATGACACCGGCGCGGGTCATCCACCGATCCGCGTGACGCCGCCCATGTAGGGCAGCAGCGCCGACGGGATCGTGACCGAGCCGTCCGGCTCCTGGTAGTTCTCGAGCACGGCGATCAGCGCGCGGCCGACCGCGACGCCAGAGCCGTTCAGCGTGTGGACGAAGCGCGGCTGCTTCTCCCCCTTGGCCCTGAACCGTGCGTTCATGCGGCGGGCCTGGAAGTCGGTGCAGACCGAGCAGGACGAGATCTCGCGATAGGTCGCCTGCCCCGGCACCCAGACCTCGATGTCGTAGGTCTTGGCCGACGCAAAACCCATGTCGCCGGTGCAGAGCGTCATGACCCGGAACGGCAGGTCGAGGCGCTTCAGGACCTCCTCCGCGCAGGCCAGCATGCGCTCGTGCTCGGCGGCCGATGTGTCAGGCGTCGTGATCGAGACGAGTTCGACCTTGGAAAACTGGTGCTGGCGCAGCATGCCGCGGGTGTCGCGGCCGGCGGAGCCTGCTTCCGACCGGAAGCACGGTGTCAGCGCCGAAAAGCGCAGGGGCAGTTCCTCTTCGGACAGGATGCTCTCGCGCACGAGGTTCGTCAGCGTCACCTCGGCCGTCGAGATTAGCCAGCGCGCATCGGTGGTTCGGAACAGGTCCTCCTCGAATTTCGGAAGTTGCCCGACGCCGAACATCGCCTCGTCCCGCACCATCAGCGGCGGGCTCACCTCCGTATAGCCGT
>CAXUKK010000323.1:0-3892 GCA_964251455.1 uncultured Enterovirga sp. | reverse complement strand
CGGCTCGGCCACGCGGTCGCCAACGAGTTCACGGTCGGCCAGCACGGCGACACGAGGCTCGCTGCCGCATCATGACCCGTACGAAGACCTATATTCCGGACGGCGCGATCGGCTGGCTCCTGCCGATCGCGCTCGTCCTCGTCTGGGAGGCGGCCTCGCGCCTCGGCGGCATTCCGGGGAATGTCCTTCCGGCTCCCTCGGGCGTGATCGCGGCGGCCGTGAAGCTCGGCCGGTCCGGCGAACTCGCTCAGAACGTCTGGGTATCGGCGCTTCGCGCCGTATCCGGCTTCGTCGTCGGCGGTGGGATCGGGCTCGCACTTGGACTTGCCAATGGCCTGTCGTCGCTCTCCGAGAAGCTGACCGACACGACGCTGCAGATGATCCGCAACGTGCCGCATCTCGCGATGATCCCGCTCGTCATCCTGTGGTTCGGGATCGACGAGGAGGCGAAGCTCTTCCTCGTCGCGCTCGGCGTCTTCTTCCCGATCTACATCAACACGCTGCACGGCATCCGCGGCGTCGATCCGCAACTCGTCGAGATGGGGCGGGTCTACGGCATGTCGCCGGCGCGGCTGTTCTGGCGGGTGATCCTGCCCGGCGCGCTGCCGTCGATCTTCGTCGGGCTGCGCTACGCGCTCGGCATCATGTGGCTCACGCTCATCGTGGCGGAAACGATCTCGGCCTCGTCGGGCATCGGCTACATGGCCATGCAGGCGCGCGAGTTCCTGCTCGTCGACGTCGTCGTGCTGTCGATCGTCATCTACGCCCTGCTCGGCAAGCTCGCCGACACGATCGCGCGCTTCCTGGAGCGGCTTTCCCTTCAGTGGCACCCCGCCTTCCAGACCATGCCGTGAAGGATCGCTCCATGTTCGCCACGGCACTTCAGCGCGAGGCCGACCTGCCGGACAACGTCGCCCGGGTTCCCGCGGCGACCTCGTCGGGCCTGCCGATCACAGTGCGCGGCCTCGACAAGTCGTTCGGCCCGAAGGCGGTCCTGTCCGGCCTCGATCTCCATATCCCGGCCGGCCAGTTCGTCGCGATCGTCGGCAAGTCGGGCTGCGGAAAATCGACCCTGCTGCGCCTCATGGTCGGCCTCGACGGCCCCACCGCCGGGACGATCCGGATCGGGGACGGCGCCGCCGGCGGCAAGTCGGCCCGCCTCATGTTCCAGGAGCCGCGGCTGCTGCCCTGGGGCCGTGTCCTCGCCAATGTCGAGGTCGGGCTCAACCCGGCCATCCCGGCCGCCTCCCGTCGCGAACGCGCGCTCGCCGCCCTCAGCGAAGTCGGGCTGTCCGACCGCGCCGGGGAGTGGCCGTCCGTCCTCTCCGGGGGCCAGAGGCAGCGCGTGGCGCTCGCCCGGGCGCTTGTCAGTCAGCCGCGGTTCCTGGCGCTCGACGAGCCGCTCGGCGCGCTCGATGCGTTGACAAGGATCGAGATGCAGGGCCTCGTCGAGCGGATCTGGACGCAGCAGCGGTTTACGGCGGTCCTCGTCACGCATGATGTGGGCGAGGCGGTGGCCCTGGCCGACCGCATCCTGGTCATCGATGCCGGCCGCATCGCGCTCGACCTGCCGGTCGACATCCCTCGCCCGAGGCGCCGCGGCAATCCGCAACTCGCGGCGCTAGAGGGCCGGATCATCGATCACCTGTTCAACGATCACGGGCTTGGCATCTAAGGCGGCGCTGAAGGCCTACTTCTCGAGGACGTCCGCAATCTGCTTCAACCGGCGGCTCGCATCCTCGAGCTCGTAGAGCGCGATCGAGCGTGTCCCTGCCTTGATGGCGCGCTGGCAATCGTCGAGCTGCGCCTTGACGATCTTCCTGATCTCGGCCGCCGCAAGTTGGGCCTTTTTCTGCAACGCAGGTCTCCGGACGAAACTGGCTCCGCGACCGACGTGATGAACGAAAGGTTGCTACAGGCCGGTTAACGCCCTCGTCGGCGCCGTGTCCACGATCCCGTTCATGAAGCGGTGACGCTGCCGCGCGGCCCGAGGAACCGGGTGTCGTCCCCGGCGTCTGAGCTGCCATGAACCGCTCAGTCGCCCAGGCTTCACGTCGCCCAGATCCGTTCGGAGGCGCCCTCACGTTGGACGATCTTCTCGTCATGGCGCGCGTCGAACTGCAGGAGGCGAGGCGCCGCCTCGTCGTGTCGGCCGAGCTTCTGGATCCGGCCGGACCATTCGGCGAGGGCAGGTACTCGCAACCGGCTCACCCGGACGACGAGCTGACATTCGAAACGGCACACTTCTCGCGGTAGGGCGGGGGCGACCGCGGGAGGCGGTCGGCGGGCCGGCACGGCTTCTGCTTGTCCGCCGCGATCGTGAGCAGACCTTCTTCACAACCAGGCTCGGCGAGCGGCCGGTTTGCGCATCCCCAGGTTTCGGCCTCGTGCACGGCCGGCGCCCGATGACGGATGTTTCCGACGCAGGCCGCGATGTGCAAGGTCGCGCGATCGGTCACAGGCCGGGCGCGGCGCCCGCGCTCCTCCACACGGGCCCTTGATGAACGCAACGACGACCGAGCCGGAACCCACATGGGTGCGGCGCCTGCTGGACGGGCTGTATCTCGGGGCAGGGTGGGCGGCCGGCCTGTTCCTGGTCGCCATCCTGGTCCTGATGATGGGCCTCTCGCTCGGGCGCGAGGTCGGCCTCAACATTCCGGCCGGCGACGATTTCGCGTCCTGGTGCATGGCCGCGATGGCCTTCCTCGGCCTCGCGCACACGTTCAAGTCCGGCGACATGATCCGGGTCGGCCTCGTCGTCGACCGGCTGCGGGGCCGGCCGCGCTGGGTCGCCGAGGTTGGCTGCCTCGTGCTCGGAAGCGGCTTCATCGGCTATTTCGCCTGGTACGCCGTCCAGATGACCTGGCAATCCTGGGCGTTCAACGACATGGCGCAGGGCGTCGTCGCCGTGCCGATGTGGATCCCGCAGCTCGGCTTTTCCGGCGGTCTCGTCATCCTGTTCATCGCTTTCGTGGACGAACTGGTCCACGTCGCCGCCGGCGGCACGCCGCGCTACGAGAAGCCGCCGCCGCAGAGCGCCGAGGAAGTCATCGCACGGGCCATCGAGAGCGGAGTCTGAGCCCGTGGAACTGATCGAGATCTCGGGCCTGCTGCTTGTCTTCCTGCTCGCGCTGCTCGCAGGCGGCCTCTGGATCGCCATCGCGCTGCTCGCCTGCGGGTGGGTCGGCATGCAGTTCGTGGGCGGCGGCATCCCGGCCGGCCAGGTCCTCGCGACGACGATCTGGGGCAACTCCGCCTCGTGGACGCTCGCCGCGCTCCCGCTCTTCATCTGGATGGGCGAGATCCTGTTCAGGACGAAGCTGTCCGAGGAGATGTTCCGCGGCCTCTCGCCCTGGCTGAACTGGCTGCCGGGCCGGCTCATGCACGTGAACGTGCTGGCCTGCGGGATCTTCGGCTCGGTGTCCGGCTCGTCGGCCGCGACCTGCGCGACGGTCGCCAAGATCGCGCTGCCCGAGCTGAAGAAGCGCGGCTACGACGACACCGTGAGCCTCGGCTCGCTCGCCGGGGCAGGGACGCTCGGCATCCTCATCCCGCCATCGATCACCATGGTGGTCTACGCCGTCGCGGCGAATGTCTCGATCATCCAGGTGTTCCTCGCCGGCTTCCTGCCGGGCCTCCTCGTGATGGCCTTGTACTCGGGCTACATCGCGATCTGGGCGGTCGCGAACCCCGCGAAGCAGCCGCCGGCCGAGCCGAAGACGACGCTCGCCTGGAAGCTGAAGGAATCGGCGCAGCTCATTCCCTGCATGCTCCTCATCATCCTGGTCTTCGCCTCGCTGATGTTCGGCTGGGCGACCGCGACGGAATGCGCGGCCTGGGGCGTGCTCGGATCGTTTGCGATCGCCTGGTGGTCGGGCGGCCTCACCTGGGA
>CAXUKK010000322.1:0-3907 GCA_964251455.1 uncultured Enterovirga sp. | reverse complement strand
TACGAGGTTGGAGACGTTGTCCCAGAAGACCTCGTCGAGCATCAACCCGCCCGCAAAGGCCGGTGCCGCCGTTTGCCAAAGGTCGACCGCATCGATCGCCGTGACCAGCGTCCCAAGCCGGGCCTCGAGCTCCGGTTCGACGTCTCGGGTCGCGTAGAGACCTCGATGCTCGTACGCCAAACGGGTCGCGCAGCGCGTGCTGTCGATCAGAACGGCGACATTGGGATCACCGAGATCGAACGTCGTCAGGCCGTCGAGCGTCGCCGACGGCGTCAAATCCTGGGCAGCCAGCCGGTCGAGGGACGAAGCGTGGTGGTCGAGAACGATGAGGCGGTGTTGAGCGCCGGCATCGCGCCTTTGGTTGAGGGCCGCGAAGCTGCGGACGAACTTGACGCTGACGTCCTCCAGCCCGAGGTCGGTGAGGAGGATCAACTCGCTCTCCTGGGCCTTGCCCAGGCGCTTAAGCTCGCCGTCCACGACGGGCCCGACATCCGCGTATCTCGGGACATGCACGATGGTCGTGAGTGGAAGGTACGCGCTGACGACCGTGGAGGCGCCATAGCCGTCCAGGTCGTGATGCGTGATCTGCGTGGCGTTCAATCGCGTTGTCCAGCGGGTTCCGGCAGAGCTCAGGCGACCGAAGCGAGCCTGCTCGCCGTCCCGTCTACAGCGAATCCCGCCCGTCAGCACTGTGGCGTTCTCGCGAAGGGGTTCCGGAACTCGGCCCCCTTCTCGCCGGCCGGTGCCGAGGCCTTGCGCGCCCGCCGCTGCAAGCGGAGGGACCTGGTCGGCAATCTGCCTCGGAGAGGCATGGTGGGGAAGATGGAACTACGGCGCGCGGGCGATCTGCGCCAACTCCGGCCGAGTGTCTCGCGCCATCTCGGGGCTGGCTCTTCCGTCGAGCTGACCCGATATCGCCTTGACACACTCCCGTTCCCCCATAGGCTCCGTCGATGATCGCGACGAAACTGCGACACCCGGCGACTTGGGTCGGGGCTTGGAGGCTCGAGTGCTGAAGACCTTTATCGTTGCCCTTGCACTCGCGCTCTCAATTGGCAGCGGCGATGCCCAGACACCACGGCGTGGGGGTACGTTCCGCTACACGGCCGCTTACGGGCCGAACTTCGCGAACATGGACATCCACACCACGACCCGGGCTCAGGACGAGATCTGGGCCAAGGCGATCCATCGCACGCTCTACAACTGGGATTCCGCAGCCAACAAACCCGTCCCCGAGCTGTTCACGAGCGTGACGACCTCGCCCGACGGGATGACGCACACATTCAAGCTGCGCGAGGACGCCTATTTCCACCACGGGCGCCGCATGACGGCAGACGACGTGATCTGGAGCTTCACGCGCATCATGGATGGCACGAAGGCCTTTCCGGGCGCACGCTACGTCCGCAACATTGCCGGCGCGGTTGACGTCGAGAAAGGCGTCGCCAAAGAGATCACGGGTCTTAAGAAGATCGACGATTTCACGATCGCCATGACGCTGACCGAGAAGCTCGATCCGGGCTTCTACTTCTTCCAGGCGATCACCTCCATTTACCCCGCCGACGAAGCCGCGAAGGAGGGGTTTGCGTCGAAGCCGATCGGCCTTGGACCGTTCCGCTTCGTCGAGCACATCCCCGGTTCCCGCTTCGTCGCCGAGCGGTTCGACCGCTTCTACAAGCCTGGCAGGCCCTATCTCGACCGCGTCGTCGTCTCGCTGATGCCGGAGGCCTCCGCCCGCGACGTCGCTTTCCGCAACAAGGAGATCGACGCCTCGATTCTCGGGCCGGCGCAGTACCAGGCCTACCAGGCGGACCCAGGACTTTCGAAGGGGCTGCTCGAGGTTGCCGAGGTCTTCACCCGCAACATGGGCATGAACCGCGACCACAAGCCGTTTGCCGACAAACGGGTCCGTCAGGCGATCAACCATGCAATCGACACGGACCTGATCATCCGCCGGCTCGTCCGCAACAAGGCGTACCGAGCGGCGAGCTGGCTGCCGTTGTCCTCCCCGGCCTTCGATCCCCAGCTGAAGCCGTATGCGTTCGACCCGGACAAGGCGAAGAAGCTCCTGGCCGAGGCGGGCTACCCGCAAGGCTTCGACTTCGAATGGATTGCGAGCTCGAACGAGAGCTGGGGCATTCCGATCGTCGAAGCGGTCCTGCCCATGCTCGACCGGGTCGGCATCAAGGTTCGGATCAAGCCTGTCGAGGCCAACGTTCTCGCGGACACGATTTCGAAAGGCGAGTATCAGGCCTATATCTGGTCGAACAGCTCGGGCCCCGATCCGCAAGCCACGCTGAAATGCTTCCACTCCGGCACGCCGCGGACGGCCTGCAACTACACGGCCTTCAAGAACGCCGACTTTGACAAGCTCCTGGACGAGGCCGCCTCAGCCACGGATCCAGCGGCGGGTATCGCCAAGCTGAAGGCCGCCAACGCGCTTCTCTACGACGAGGCGCCCATGTGGTTCTTCAACTACAACAAGGCCGTGCTCGCCTATCAGCCCTGGGTGCACGGTCTGCAGCCGAACGCGACCGAACTCGCGCATCAGTACTTCGAGGATATCTGGGTCGACGAGACCGCGCCTGCCAAGTGAAGCTGAGTCACCGGGCGTGATTTCGCCTACGGGCGCCGTATGATCGGATTTGTGCTGCGCCGGACGTGGCAAACGATTCCGATCATCCTCGGCGTGGCGCTTGTCATTTTCGTGCTCTTCAGCGTCATACCCGGCACGTTCGCGTCGGGCCTCGGCGATGACGGCCGCAACGCCGTCGACGCCGAAACGCGGGTGCGAATGGAGAGGGCGCTCGGGCTGCAGGATTCCCTTCCCTTGCGTTTCGGGAAATATGTGGCGCGGCTTGCCACACTGGATCTCGGTACCTCGTTCCGAACGCGCCAGCCGGTTGGCCAGGTTCTCGCCGAGCGTTTCTGGCCGACCTTCCAGCTGGCGGGCGCAGCGATGGTGTTTGCGATCGCAGTCGGGCTCCCGCTGGGGTTCGTGGCCGCGATCCGGCCCGGCAGTCTGCTCGATACGGTTTCGATGGTCGGAGCGGTCTCAGGCCTCTCAGTGCCGAAATTCTGGCTCGGCCTGATGCTGATGTACCTGTTCGCGCTCAAACTCGGCTGGTTCCCGAGCTTCGGCTATGGCGACGGGAGCATTCGCTATCTCGTACTCCCGGCAGTCGCCCTCGGCGTGTCGCCCCTGGCGCTACTCGCCCGCACCACCCGGGCGGCCGTCCTCGACATCAGCGGCGCCGACTACATCCGAACGGCCCGTGCGAAAGGCGTCCGCGAACGGTGGATCGTCTCCCGCCACCTCGCCCGCAATGCGCTCGTCATCGTGTTGACCACGGTCGGCCTGCAGTTCGGGAGCATCCTCGGCCAGGCGGTCGTGATCGAAAAGCTGTTCTCCTGGCCGGGGCTCGGCTCTCTTCTGGTCGACAGCGTCTCCTTGCGCGACATCCCCGTCGTTCAAGGCACGATCCTCGCGATCGTGCTCTTCTTCCTCATCGTCAACACGCTCGTCGACGTGCTCTGTGCCGCGATCGACCCTCGCATCCAGCTGACGTGAGACACGCTTCGATCAGGGCCAACCTCGTGGTCGGCGGCCTTCTTTTCGCAACCGTCGTGGCGGCCGGCCTTCTCGCGCCCTGGCTCGCCCATACCGACCCGGTGATGGACGCCAACCTCATGAACGCCGAAGAGCCGCCGGGCGCGGCATTCTGGTTCGGCACCGATGGGCAGGGCCGAGACATCTACAGCCGTGTCCTCTATGGGGCCCGGGTTTCGCTGACGGTCGGGATCGTATCGCAGCTCATCAACACCGTGATCGGAACGGCACTCGGCCTGACGGCGGCCTATTATGGCGGCTGGTGGGACGACATCGTCTCCGGTCTGACCAACATGATGC
>CAXUKK010000321.1:0-3917 GCA_964251455.1 uncultured Enterovirga sp. | reverse complement strand
CGAGCCCTCGTAGGCCGTGATCCTGTGATCCCTGTCGGCGGCGCCCTCCAGCAGGCGCAGGGAGGTCGTGCCGACCGCGATGATCCGCCCACCCCGGTCGCGCGTCTCGTTCAGGGCCGAGGCGGTGCGCTCGTCGACGCTGCCCCATTCGGCGTGCATGCGATGATCCTCGGTGTCGTCGACCTTCACGGGCAGGAAGGTTCCCGCGCCGACATGGAGCGTGACGGTGTGGAGACCGGCGCCGAGTGCCTCGATCTGCGCCCGGAGATCGGGCGTGAAATGAAGGCCCGCGGTCGGCGCGGCGACGGCTCCGTCCTGCCTCGCGAACATGGTCTGATAGTCGGTCAGATCTCGTTCGTCGGCGGCGCGCTGGCCCGCGATATAGGGCGGCAACGGCACTTCTCCGATTGCCGCGATCACCTCGTCGAGAACAGGGCCCGAAAACGCGAAACGCAAGGTGACGTCGCCACCTTCGCCCTTATCTTCAACCTCCGCATCGAGCTGGCCCAGGAAGCAGGAGGCACTCTCGCTGTCGTCGCCGAGGCGGATTCGCTCGCCGACTTGCACCCGCTTCGCGGGTCGGGCGAAGGCGCGCCAGCGATCAGGCCCGAGCCGCTGGTGCAGCATGATCTCGACCCGGGCGGCATTGTCGCCACGCATACGAATGCCCCGCAGACGGGCCGGCACGACCTTGGTGTCGTTGACGACGAGCGCATCCCCCGGCCTGAGCAGGCTCGGCAGATCATGGACTTGGAGGTCCTGGAACGGCCCGGCGGTTGGGACCAGGAGCAGCCGCGCTGCATCGCGAGGCTCGGCCGGCCTCAGCGCGATGAGGTCCGGCGGCAGCTCGAAATCGAACGCATCGACACGCATGACAGGCGGCGCGGCCCTTCTGAGGCCGCGCCTTCACTCCATCGAGAGGCAGGCCTGATCAGGCCACGTCGGCCATCACCCGCATCGTGGTGATGCGGTCGGGATCGCGCACGGGCTCGCCGCGCTTCACCTGATCGATGTTCTCCATGCCTTCCGTGACCTTGCCCCACACAGTGTACTGGCGGTCGAGGAAGCCGGAATCGTCAAAGCAGATGAAGAACTGCGAATTCGCCGAGTTGGGGTTGCTCGTGCGCGCCATCGAGCACACGCCGCGCACATGCGGCTCGGCGTTGAACTCGGCCTTCAGGTCGGGAAGATCCGAGCCGCCCGTGCCCGTGCCGGTCGGGTCGCCCGTCTGCGCCATGAAGCCCGCGATCACGCGGTGGAACGGCACGCCGTCATAGAAGCCCTGGCGGGCGAGCGTCTTGATGCGCTCGACATGCAGGGGCGCGAGGTCGGGCCGGAGTTCGATCAGCACCTTGCCCTTGGTGGTCTCGAGGACGAGCGTGTTTTCGGGGTCGGCCATTGAATGTGCTCCTTATTTCGCGTCTGCGGCAAGCCGCATGCGGACGATCTTGTCGGGGTTCTGGACGGAACCGTTCTGGGCGCTGCTGCCCTTCTTGATCTTGTCGAGGTTGTCGAGCCCGGACGTGACCTCGCCGATGACCGTGTACTGGTTGTTCAGGAAGGACGCGTCGCCGAAGCAGATGAAGAACTGCGAGTTCGCCGAATTCGGGTCGGAGGAGCGAGCCATGCCGACCGTGCCGCGCTTGAAGGGCGTCGCGGAGAACTCGGCCGGAAGGTTCGGCAGGTCGGAGCCGCCGGTGCCGTTGCCCTTCGGATCGCCCGTCTGGGCCATGAAGCCGTCGATGACGCGGTGGAAGACGAGGCCGTCATAGAAGCCGCGCTTCACGAGCGCCTTGATCTGCGCGACGTGCTTTGGCGCGAGGTCCGGACGCAGCCGGATAGCGATGCGGCCGTCCTTGGTCTCGAGATAAAGCGTGTTCTGCGGGTCGGCGGCGCCCTGTGCCAGCGCCGGCGTGGCGAGCGCGGCGGCGATCGTCACCGCGGCGGTGCGGCGCGTAAGCTTGTGTCCCGTCATCCTGTGATCCTGCTGTCCTGGGTGCGGAGCCCTACCGGGCGTCCTGGAACTTGGCCCTGATGCGGTGGGCGACGCTCGGCGGCACGAAGGCCGTCACATCGCCGCCCATCGCCGCGACCTGCCGGACAAGAGTGGCCGTGATGGGGCGAACGGCTGGCGAAGCCGGCACGAACACCGTTTGAACGTCCGGCGCCATCGTCTCGTTCATGGCCCCCATCTGCATCTCGTAGTCGAGATCGCTCCCATCGCGCAGTCCGCGGATGATGAGCGTGGCGCCATGTCGACGGGCCGCCGCGATCGCGAGATCGCTGAACGTCGTAACCTCGAGGTCGGTGCCGGTCTCCGCCAGCACCGGAGCGCAGACCTCGCGCAGCATGGCGAGACGCTCATCGACCGAGAAGATGGGCACCTTCGACGAATGGATTCCGACCGCGACCACGACCTTGTCGGCCAGGTGGCCCGCCCGGCGCACGACGTCGAGGTGGCCGTTGGTGACCGGATCGAAGGTGCCCGTATAGAGCGCGGTTCGCGGCATGGGTCCTTAGACCGATCCGTCCGGCGAACCGCCATCGGCTATGATTTCGGCCTCCGGCGGCGGGGTTTCGTCCTCCTCGCCCTCGAGGTGTTCGACCGAGACGACCTTTTCGTTCGGTCCGGTATTGAAGATTGTCACGCCCTGCGTGGTCCTGCCGGCGATGCGGATATCGTGGACCGGCACCCGGATGAGCTGGCCCCCATCCGTCACGAGCATGATCTCGTCATGCTCGCCGACCGGGAAGGATGCCGCGACGCGACCGTTCCGGTCGGTGGTCGCCATGGCGACGATGCCCTTGCCTCCGCGCCGCGTCGTCCGGTACCCGAACGAGGAGGTGCGCTTGCCATAACCTCTCTCGGACACGGTGAGGACGAACTGCTCCGCCAGTTCCATCGCGATCCGCTTGTCGCCAAGCTCGACTTCGGTCGTGACGTCCTCCTCGGCGCCGTCAGTTCCCAGAGCGCTTTCATCGACCGGCTCGGCTCCACGAGCGCGCCGCCGCGCCATCGCGTCCTTGAGATAGGTCGCACGCTCCTCCGGCGTCGCTTCGACGTGCTGGAGAATGGTCATCGAGATCACGGTGTCCTTGTCCGCGAGGGTGATGCCGCGAACCCCGGTCGAGTCGCGGCCCTTGAACACCCGCACCTCGGATACCGGGAAGCGGACGCACTGCCCGCCCGCCGTCGTCAGCAGCACGTCGTGGCCCGGATGGCCGTCGCCATCCTCGCGGCATGTCGCGACGCCGACGATGTGATCGCCCTCGTCGAGCTTCATGGCGATCTTGCCGTTCCGGTTCACCTGGACGAAGTCCGAAAGCTTGTTGCGCCGGACGCCACCGGATGCGGTGGCGAACATCACGTCCAGCAGGTCCCAGGTCGTCTCGTCCTCGGGCAGCGGCATGATCGTGGTGATGCGCTCGCCGGGCTGCAGCGGCAGCATGTTGACCAGCGCCTTGCCGCGCGCATTCGGGGCGGCAAGCGGCAGGCGCCACACCTTCTCCTTGTAGGCCTGTCCGCGCGAGGAGAAGAACAGGATGGGCGTGTGCGTGTTGGCGACGAAGAGGCGGGTGACGAAATCCTCATCGCGCGTCTGCATCCCCGCGCGGCCCTTC
This sequence comes from uncultured Enterovirga sp., assembly GCA_964251455.1. Taxonomy (GTDB): domain Bacteria; phylum Pseudomonadota; class Alphaproteobacteria; order Rhizobiales; family Beijerinckiaceae; genus Enterovirga. The sequence continues at coordinate 296 of CAXUKK010000321.1, read as the reverse complement.
CCGCCCCGGCGCTGGGCACGGTAGGTCGAGAGCGGAACGCGCTTGATGTAGCCGGCATGGGACACGGTCACGACCATGTCCTCGCGCTGGATTAGGTCCTCGTCGTCGACATTGGCGTCCCAGTCCAGGATCTTGGTCCGGCGGGGAACCGCGAAGGCCTCCCGCGCGGACGCGAGTTCGTCCTTGATGATCGTCATGATCCGTTCGCGCGAGCGAAGGATGTCGAGATAGTCTGAGATTTCGGCCGCAAGCTTCTGCAACTCATCGCCAATTTCGTCTCGACCGAGAGCCGTGAG
>CAXUKK010000320.1:0-3929 GCA_964251455.1 uncultured Enterovirga sp. | reverse complement strand
TCGACCTCGACCGCATGCTCCAGATCGCGCGGGCCCGATAGGGCTGGCCGCGCCAAGCTCGAATGCTGCCTATCATTGATGTGCAGCATTCGAGGGGAGTGCATGAGCACCGGGAAGGTTTTCTGGTCGGGCCGATCCCAGGCCGTTCGGCTCCCGAAGGAATTCCGGTTCACCGGCGACGAGGTCCGCATCCGACGTCGGGGTGCAGCCGTCATCCTCGAGCCGGTGGCGGATGACTGGGCTTGGCTCGACGCGGTCGGCGACCCGGTCGACGAAGATTTCGTCCGGGCAACCGAGGAGCCCGTCGCGGCCCAGGATCGGTCCGGACTCGAATTCTTCGAGTGAAGTACCTGCTCGACATCAACGCGATCATCGCCCTTCTCCGGCGAGATCGCGTCTTCGAGGCCCGGCTGCGGCAGCACCGACCGGGCGATTTCGGGCTCTCGGCGATGGTCGCGCACGAGCTGTATCTTGCCTACAAAGGCCAGCGGCGAGACGAGAACCTCGCGCGTGTCGACCGCCTGCAATTCGAGCCGGTCGATTTCGATGCCGAGGATGCACGCGCCGACGGTCGCATCCGCGCGGAACTCGACGCGACCGGCAAGCCGATTGGCCCCTACGACATCCTCATCGCGGGCTAGGCCCTTGCGCGGACCCTCACGCTGATCAGTCGAACCTGCGCGAGTTCCAGCGCGCGGATGGGTTGGGCGTCGAGGACTGGGAGAGTTGAGCCGACGTTTCACAGGGTAGCCAAGGCGAGCCCGACATAGACGAGTGCCTGGACCACGCATGCCGCCACCATCACCCGCAGCGCCCGCGAAATATCGTCCGGCCCGGCATCGCGGCGGCCGGGTGCGTTGAGGAAGGGCTCAATGACCGGGCCGGCCGCATAGATCCGTGGACCTCCGAGCGCCAAGCCGAGGGCGCCCGCCATCGCGGCTTCGGGCCAGCCGGCATTCGGGGAGCGGTGGAGCCCGGCGTCGCGCAGCATGACCGACGCTGCGACCGTCGGCGAGCCGCGCACGATCCAGGCGGAGGCTGCGATCAGGGCTCCGGCGAGGCGGGCCGGGACGAGGTTCAGCACATCGTCGAGCCGGGCCGCGGCCCAGCCGAAATCGCGGTGGCGCACGGAGAGATGGCCGATCATCGAATCGGCAGTGTTGACGGCCTTGTAGGCGACGAGGCCCGGCAGCCCGAGGAGCAGGAACCAGAATGCCGGCGCAACGACGCCGTCGGAGAAATTCTCCGCCGTCGATTCGATCGCGGCACGGGCGATGCCGGCTTCGTCGAGCCGGTCGGGATCGCGACCGACGATCATCGACACGGCCCGACGCGCCGCCCCGACCCCGCCCTCGCGGAAGGCGTCGCGCACGCGCCGGACATGCCCGTAGAGGCTCTTCTGCGCCAGGAATACGGAGGCGACGAGCGCGACCAGGATGTCGCCCGCCGGCAGGGCACGCAGTGCGGATTCGAGCAGCAGGGCGGGCAGGAAGGCGGCGAGGAGAAGCGCCGCGACAGACAGAATGCCGGCCGTCCGCCGGGTTTCGGCGCTCCAGCGCTCGCGGTTGAACAGGCGGTCGCAGCCGGAAATCATTGCGCCGAACCAGGCGACAGGGTGCGGGATGCGGCGCCAGATCCGGTCCGGGTCGCCGATGATCGCATCGAGGATAAGGGCGAGAACGAGGATCAGCGGAGCGTCGGCCCGGAACAGCATCAGCGAATCCGCTCGATCTCCAGCGTGAGCCGGTCCAGGGCGGCCGCGATCTCCGGACCGCCGCAAACCGTCATCTGCTCGGGTAGCACGAGACGCCGTTCCGCCGGATACCGCTCTTTCAGCGCCGGATGGTGCAGAAGCGCACTGCCCTGGTCCTCCGCCGCCGTCTCGCTCCGCGACACGAGCAGCATGTCGGCCTTCAAGGCAACGATCTGCTCGAGTGTCAGCAGCCCTCCGAAAGCGCCGAGCCCCGCGCCGGCATTGCGCAGCCCGACTGTCTCGAGGAACGAGGTCATGAGGGTGTCGCGACCCGAGATCCAGCCGCGGCGCTGCAGCGGGAGGACCGAGATCGGCCGGGCCAATGCTGCAGCGCGGGCGCGCGAAGCCGCGGCCTCGATGTCGGCCACCTTCTCCTCCGCGCGACCGGAATGGCCGAGCAGCGCTCCGGCTTGCCTGATCTGGGCGATAACCTGCGGTACGGAACTCGCTGCCTCGAACTCGACCACGCGGAGCCCGTGCGCCTTCAGGAGTTCGCGGGTGGCGCGACGCGTGAAGCGGCCGGCAAGCACGAGGTCCGGCTTCAGCACCAGCACCTCCTCGGCCGTCCCGGACAGGACGGGGAAACGTGCTGCCGCCTCTCGCACCCAGGAGCGGCGCGGATCGCGCACGAAGGGGCTGAGACCCAGGATCTGGTCCGGATCGGCCAGCGACAGCAGAAGCTGGTCGGTGCAGAGGTTGATCGAGACGACGCGCGGCCGCTCCGGCGCGGCACTCGCGAGGCCGGGCAAGGTCGACGCGGCAAATAGGGCGCCGTAGAGCCGCCTTCTCGCCGCCTTCGCAAGGCACTGACCCGCGGCTGCGCCGATCCTGGCCAGGACCGGCCGACACACATCCGAGAGGGTTCGCGAATGCAGCACGGCGGCGATCTTGGCGAGGCGGCCTCGCGGTTCGGAGGCGCCGATTCGGCTTGGCTCGACCTGTCGACCGGCATCAACCCGCATCCATGGCCGGTGCCGGCCGAACTGCGCGAGCAGGGCTGGACCCGGCTGCCCTCCGGCGCCGACCTGGCGCGCCTGATCGCGGCGGCTCGCACGGCCTACGGCGTCCCGGCACATTCGGTGATTGCCGCGGGTGCCGGGACGCAGTCCATCATCCAGCAATTGCCCTGCATCGCGCCGAAGCGCCCGGTCGCCATCGTCAGCCCGACCTATACGGAGCACGAGACCGTCTGGCGGGCGCACGGCTTCCACGTCGAACAGATCCGCTCGCTCGCCGCGGCCGGCGACACGGCCCGGCACCTTGTCGTAGTGAACCCGAACAATCCCGACGGGCGCGTCACAAGCCGGGCCGACCTGCTGGCCGCGGCCGCGATGTGCCGGCGCCACGGCACGTGGCTCGTCGTCGACGAATCCTTCGCGGATATCGAACCCGGCTGCAGCATCGTGCGCGATTACGGCGAGTTGCCGGTCGTCGTGCTGCGCTCGTTCGGCAAGTTCTACGGCCTCGCCGGCCTGCGGCTCGGCTTCGCCATCGCGGCCCCGGGCATCGCCGAGAAGATCGCGCGGGCGGTCGGCCTGTGGCCCGTTTCCGGCCCGGCCATCGCGGTCGGGGCGGCGGCGCTCGCCGACACGCCCTGGGCCGAGGAGACCCGCGAGCGGCTCGCGGCCGAGGCGCAGGATCTCGACGACGTACTCGAGGTCGGCGGCCTGAAGGTCGTCGGCGGCACGAGCCTGTTCCGGCTCGTCGAGCACCCGCAGGCCGGGCGCCTGCACGAGGCGCTCGCCTCCCGCCGGATCTGGACCCGCCGATTCCTGTGGTCCTCGACCCTGCTCCGCATTGGCCTGCCACCGGACGAGGCCGCCTCGGACCGCCTGGCGCAGGCGGTCGCGGCATGCCTGCCCGAGATCGAGCAGCAGCCCGGTCACGACCAGGGCACCAGGACCGGCTGGCCCCGGTATTCGGCCGCATAGGCTTCGATCCCGAAAACCTCCTGCAGCCGCGAGCGCTGCAGCGCGTCCGCCGGCGAGCCGGAGGTGACGAGACGGCCGGCCTGCAGCACCACGACCTCATCGGCATGGCGGGCCGCGAGCCCGAGGTCGTGCGTCACCGCGACCACGAGGGCACCGGCCTTCGCCCGCGCGGCAAGGCTGCGCATCACGTCAATCTGGTGGCGCGGGTCGAGCGCGGCCGTCGGCTCGTCGGCCAGGATGACGGG
>CAXUKK010000319.1:0-3948 GCA_964251455.1 uncultured Enterovirga sp. | reverse complement strand
CGCACGCAGATCAACCTGTTCTTCGAGCCCTCGACCCGCACGCAATCCTCGTTCGAGCTCGCCGGCAAGCGCCTCGGTGCCGACGTCATGAACATGTCGGTCGCCTCGTCCTCGGTGAAGAAGGGCGAGACGCTCATCGATACGGCTGCGACGCTGAACGCGATGCGGCCGGACATCATCGTCGTCCGTCATCACTCGGCCGGCGCCGTGCATCTTCTCGCCCGCAAGGTCGATTGCTCGGTCGTCAACGCGGGGGATGGCGCGCACGAGCACCCGACCCAGGCGCTCCTCGACGCCCTGACGATTCGCCGAAACCGCGGCCGCATCCAGGGGCTCACCGTCGCGATATGCGGCGACATCCTCCACTCGCGGGTCGCCCGCTCCAACATCATCCTGCTCCAGGCGCTCGGTGCCCGGGTCCGGGTGATCGGACCCTCCACGCTGATGCCGGCCGGGATCGAACGCTTCGGCGTCGAGGTCTTCCGCGACATGAAGAAGGGCCTGGAGGGCGTGGACATCGTCATGATGCTGCGCCTGCAGCGGGAGCGCATGAACGGCTCCTTCGTGCCGTCCGTGAAGGAGTACTTCCGCTATTACGGCCTCGATTCCGAGAAGCTTTCGGTCGCGAAGCCGGACGCGCTCGTGATGCATCCCGGGCCCATGAACCGCGGCGTCGAGATCTCCTCCGAGGTCGCGGACGGGGCGCAATCCCTCATCCGCGAGCAGGTCGAAATGGGCGTCGCCGTCCGGATGGCGGTGCTCGAGGCTCTCGCGCGCCACCTGCCGAACGGCTGACGGGCGTCAGACGCTCACCTGCTTCTCCATCCAGGCCGCCGTGCGGCTCACATCGGCCTGCGTGAGGGCATGCCCGCCCGGCAGGACGTCGTGCTGAACATCGGCGCCTGCCGCCTCGAGCATGGCCGCCAGCCTGCGGGCGTTCTCGACCGGGAGGATCGGGTCGGCCACGCCTGACAGGATGAGCACCGGCTTGCCGCCAAGATCCGCCTTCGGGGGCTCCGCGAGCGGCACCATCGCCCTGATCAAGACGGCCCCGGCGAGCGCCTCCGGGTGGAGGAGCAGCATCGCGGCCGCGATGTTTGCGCCGTTCGAGAAGCCGAGCGCCACGGGTGCGGGCAGCCCGTAGGCCGTCCGCGCCTCGGCGATGAAAGCGGTCAGGTCGGCAGCGCGCCGACGCAGATCCGCCTCGTCGAACACACCTTCGGCAAGCCTCCGGAAGAAGCGCGGCATGCCGCCTTCGAGAACCTGGCCACGCGGGGACAGGAGGGAAGCTCCGGGCGCGACGAGGCGCCCGAGCGGCAGGAGGTCGGTCTCGTCCCCGCCCGTCCCGTGCAGCAGCAGGACGGGCGGCCGCTCGGGCCGGTTGCCCGGCTCGAAGCGGTGAACGAACGAGGACGGCTGGGACTGGGCCATCGCTAGGCGACCTTCGGGAGCACGGCTTCGATCTCGGCCCGACGTCCCTCCAGCCCCGCAGGGAGCTTGAGGGCCTGGCCGAGCGTCTCCGCCGGTTCGTCCACGGCGAAGCCGGGGATGTCGGTCGCGATCTCGAACAGCACGCCGCCCGGCTCCCGGAAATAGACGGACCGGAAGTAGTTGCGGTCGCGCTGCTCCGTCGTTTCGATCCCGTGGATGCGCGCCAGCTTCTCCACCATCGCGCGCTCCGCGGCGTCGTCCGCTGCCCGGAAGGCGACGTGGTGCACGGTGCCGCCGCCCTGGCGGCCGCGCAGGAAGTCGCCGACCTCCCGGATCTGCACGATCCCGCCTTCCCGCGCGCCCGCCGCGAACCGGACGGTCGAACCGTCACGCTCGCCTTCAGTGAAGCCGAACACGTCGGTCAGGATGGCGCCCGTCGCACCCGCCTCACGCAGCAGCAGCGTGACGGAGTGGAAGCCCCGGATCGCATGCTCGGCGGGCACGTCCGAACCCGTCCAGGCCGTTTCATCTTCGGCCGTGTCGGTCGCCACGAGGGCCAGGCGCATCCCGTCGGGGTCGCGGAAGGGCAGCACTGTCTCGCCGAAAAGCTTCGTCGGGTTGTCGTGCTCGACCCGCTCCGCCACGAAGCGATGTGTCCAGTAGCCGATCGCGCCGCGCGGAACGCGGAACGCGGTTTCCGATGTCTCGCCGACACCGAGGCGTCCCGGCGCGACGTGCTCCCACGGAAAGAACGTGATGATCGTCCCGGGCCGGCCCGCCTCGTCCCCGTAATAGAGGTGGTAGGTGCTCGGATCGTCGAAATTGACCGTCTTCTTCACCAGACGCAGACCGAGCACCCGGGTGTAGAAGTCGACATTGCGTCGGGCCGGGCCGGAAATCGCCGTGACGTGGTGGATGCCATTCCGTGACATTGTGGCTCTCCTCAAGAGCGCTGAAGCTCGAGGAGTGAGTTAGGCCGTGGCAGGCCGATGCGCATCATCCGGGACATTGCGCCCCTGCAAGCGGGCGTTGGCCGGCGACGTAGCAGATGTCTTGTCGAGGATCGGCGTCAAGCTGCCGCGAACGCGCTGGTGTAAACCGGGTTCCCGGAAATCTTCGTCTGGTCGCATTGCAGCCACATGCCACCGCCAAGGGGCGGCCGTCGGCGGCCCGAACGTTCGGGCGGCGCACCGGGAGCCGGGATGCGGGTTTGGACCGAGGCGACGTTCAAGGCGGCAATCGACCTCGATCCGGACACGCAGGACCCCGTTCTCTGGCTTTCCTCCCAGGGCGCGAGCCGAGAGCGGCGCACCTCCTTTCTCGATGCTCTCGACCGCGTCGGTAATCGCGTCGGCCGGCTGACGGCGATCATCTGTGTCGGGTGCATGACCTGCGGGGCGATCCCGAACTCGGCCGTGGCACCCGTCGGGACGGCGCATGCCTCCGTCGAGCGTTTTAAGCTGCAGTCAATCTTCCCCGTATCTCCCGAAGAGGTCGGTGCGCCGGTCCAGGTTGATGTCGGGCATGCCTCGGCATCGGCCGTCTCGCATCGCTCGGCCGACGAGGTCCTCGCCGCCCTTGCCCCCATCGCCGACGTGCCGGCCGTGACGATCCCGGACGAAATCCGCCATCCGAGCTTCGACCAGAGCCGCGCAGAGGTCGAGGAGTTCCTGCGCTTCGGCTCCCGGGAGCTGCCGCGCCGGCTCGTCGAAACGATCGTCAAGGCGGCGAACGCAACCAACGTCGACCCGATCTATCTGATGGCGTTGGCCGACAAGGAGTCGAGCTTTCGCACGGACGTGAAGGCGCCGACGTCGAGCGCCGAAGGCCTGTTCCAGTTCATCGATCGCACATGGCTCGACACCGTGAAGGCGTTCGGCCCGAAACACGGCCTGGATGCCGAGGCGGCCCTGATCGACACCGTCGACGACAGGCCGAGCGTCGCCGACGAGGGCGAACGCACGCGCATCCTGAACCTTCGCCGCGATCCCTATATCGCGGCGGTCATGGCGGCGGAGATGCTGCGCCGCGATGCTGGCCAGATCGGGTTCAAGATCGGCCGCGAGCTGAACGCCACCGAGTTGTACCTGGCGCACTTCCTCGGGCTCGACGGCGCCGGGCGGTTCATCGCCATGAAGGCCGCCAAGAACGCCCGGAGTGCGACCGCTGCGTTTCCGGCGGCCGCGAGAGCGAATGCCTCGATCTTCTTCGAGCGCGGCAAGAGGGGCCGCCGCAAGGGCCTCTCCGTGCCCGAGGTCTACGCGAAGATCGACCGGATGATCGACGCGCGCCTGGAGCTGTTCCGTCCGGTCAAGGTCATGGCCGAGGCCGATACGAACGGCTGAGCGCCTACAGGCGACCTTCGTAGGCTGACCTGAACAGCCTGAGCGATGCGTCCCGGTCCAGCGGCACGGGATTTCCGCCGGCGGACGGATCGTTCGGCGCCATCTGGGCGATGAGTTCCGCCTGGGCGTCGTCCACGCCGCCGTCGGTGTCGACGAGGAGCGGCCTGCGAGG
>CAXUKK010000318.1:0-4011 GCA_964251455.1 uncultured Enterovirga sp. | reverse complement strand
GAGCTCGGCCGCGTCATCAACCCGCGGATGGTCGAGCAGCAGCTCGTCGGCGGCGCCTGGATGGGCATGAGCCACGCGCTCTACGAGACGCCCGAGCCCTACTACCCGAACCCGGACCACGGCCCGCGCGACTTCAACGAATACCTCATGCCGGGACCGGGCGACATCGCGCCCTACCACGTCACGATCCTGGAGCGGCCGGCGCCGGACGGCCCGTTCGGCGGCAAGGGGCCGGGCGAGATGTGCGCGAACCCGGTCCTGCCGGCGGTCGCCAACGCGGTGTTCAACGCCGTCGGAATCCGGGTCGACGACCTGCCGATCACGCCCGAGAAGGTGCTTCGCGGCATCCGGCAGAATGGCGGCGTAAAGCCCCAGGCGCGACACGGCGGGCCGGTCACATGGCGTGCGCCCTCGGAAGGCGGCCGACCATGAGCCTGCACCAACAGCTCATGCCGAGGTGGCCGGCACTCGAGACGTACGGGGCCGGGCCGTGGCGCTGAGGACCACGGTCGCGGGCATCTCGAGCCCGGAGGCGCTCGCCGATGCGCTGCGCGGCGCGATGTATCTCGCGGACGACGGCATCGCGACCGCGGGCTACCTTGCGCTCGCGCTCGGCAAGCCGCTCCTGCTCGAGGGCGCGCCGGGCGTCGGCAAGACGGAGGCCGCGAAGGCCCTGGCCGGCATCCTCGGTCGGCAGCTCATCCGCCTGCAATGCTTCGAGGGGATCGACGCCGCGGCGGCGCTCTACGAGTGGAACTACCCGCGCCAGATGCTGGCCATCCGGCAGGCGAAGGAGGACCAGCCGCTCGACATCTACCGCGACGATTTCCTAATCGAGCGCCCGATGCTGACCGCCTTGCGGCGGCCGGACTCGACCGTGCTGCTGATCGACGAGATCGACCGCTCGGACCACGAGTTCGAGGCCTTCCTGCTCGAGTTCCTGTCCGATTTCTCGATCTCGATCCCCGAGCGCGGCACGCTCCGGGCCGCGGAACGCCCGGTCGTCGTTCTGACCTCCAACCGGACGCGCGAGCTGCACGAGGCGCTGCGGCGTCGCTGCGTGTACCACTACATCGCCTATCCCGAGCCCGAGCGGGAGGCGCAGATCATCATGCTGCGCTCCTCCGCCGTCGCCGAGAGCACCGCGCGCGCCGTCGTCGCGGCCGTCGGACGCCTGCGGCAGGAACCGCTCGCAAAACCGCCCGGCGTCGCCGAGGCGGTCGATTGGGCCGAGGCGGCGACGGCGCTCGCCGGGACCGGCGCGCCGTGGCCGGAGGCGTTCCGGCGCGCGCTCGGTGCCGCCATCAAGGACGAGGACGACATGGTCCATCTGCGGACCCGCCTGCCCGTATTCATCCCGGGGCTGGCGGCGTGAGGGCGATCCCCCTCCCCGGCCCGGTTCGCCCGCTCGTCGCCTTCCCGCACCTCTTGCGGCAGAGCGGCATCGCGGTCGCGCCCGAGCAGACGACGTCCTTCCTGATGGCGGTCGAGCTGCTCGGCCCGCGCAGCGTCGAGCACTTGCGCAAGGCCGCGGTCGCGACGCTGGCGCCGCATCCGGAGCAGCGCGAGCGCTTCGACGCGCTGTTCGACATGCATTTCCTCGGCGCCGTTCTCACCGGCGGCGACGAGGAATGGCTGCCGGATGAGGACGTGTCCGTCCAGGAGGATAGCGGCACGCGCGAGGTGCTGATCGGCGAGGAGGTGAACGAGTCCGGGCTGGCCGCCACCGAGGCGGAGGCCTTGTCCGTGCGGCGCCTGCGCGAACCCGACGATACGGAGGTTCTCCGACGCTTCGGCCGCGATCTGCCGGGCGCGCTGCCGCGCCGACGCGGCTACCGACGCGCACGCGCCCGCCGCGGCCCGGTGGTAGACCTCGCGGCGAGCCTCAAGGCCGCGATCCGCCACGACGGCGAGGTGATGAGCCTGAAGCGCCTGCGGCGGCGCACGCGGCCGAGGCCGATCCTGCTCCTCATCGACGTCTCCGGCTCGATGAAGGAGCGCAGCAATGCGCATCTCGCGCTCGCCCACGCCGTCATGCAGGCGGCACCCCGGGCCGAGATCTTCGCCTTCGGCACGCGCCTGACCCGGCTGACCGGCGCGCTCCGTCGACGCAACCGGCTCCAGGCCCTGGCCGAGGCGGCGGGGCTCGTGGCGGATTGGGACGGCGGCACGCGCATCGGCGATGCGCTCGGCGCCTTCCTGGCGGTACCCCGCTACGCGAGCTTCGCGCGCGGCGCCGTCGTCGTCGTGATGTCGGATGGGCTGGAGCGCGGCGATCCGTCGGCGCTCCTCGCGGCCATCCACCGGCTCGCGGCCCGGGCGCACCGGATCGACTGGCTGTCGCCGCTCGCCGGAGACCCGGATTACCGGCCCGAGACCCAGGTCATGCGCGCCATCCGGCCGCTCCTCGCCTCGCTCGCGGACGGCAGCAGCACGGCGCGGGCCTGCCGCCACATCCTCTCCCTGGGCGGAGCCAAGGCCGCATGACGTCCCGCATCGTCGACGCCCACTTCCACATCTGGCGCCAGGCCGACCTGCCCTGGCTCGTCGGCCCGATGCAGCCGCGCATCTTCGGCCCCTACGAGCCGATCCGGCGCGACTACCCGGTCGAGGAATACCTGGCCGATTGCCAGCCGGCCGGCGTGTCCGAGGCCGTCTACGTCCAGGCGAACTGGGCGCCGGACCGCGGGGCGGACGAGGCCGCGTTCGTGGCGGAGGCGTCCGACCGCGCGGGCTTCCCGATCGCGATCGTGGCCTATGCCGACATGCTGGCCGAGGACGTCCGGCCGCAGCTCGACCGCCTCGCCCGCAACGCGCGCGTCCGCGGTGTCCGCATGCAACTGCACTGGCACGAGAACCCGCTCTACCGCTTCGCGGCAGGTCCCGACCTCGCCCGCGACGGGCGGCTCCAGGCGAACGTCGACCGCCTTCGCGAGTACGGCTGGTCCTTCGACCTGCAGGTCTTCGCCCCGCAGATGGCCGGGGCGGCCGAACTTGCGGCCGCCGTCCCGGACGTGACCTTCGTCCTCCAGCACGCGGGAATGCTGGAGGACCTGTCGGAACAGGGCATCGAGGCCTGGCGGGCCGGCATGGCGCTGCTCGCCGGCCAGCCGAACGTCGTCAGCAAGCTCTCGGGCCTCGGAACGTTCCTGCGCGCCAACGATCCCGCGCACATCGCCTTCGTGGCGCGAGAGACGCTCGGGCTATTCGGGCCGGAGCGCTGCCTGTTCGGCTCCAATTTCCCGATCGAGAAGCTCTGGACCGGCTATCGCGAGCTCCTGGACGCGCATCGCGCCGCGATCCCCGAGGCAGCCCGTCCCGACGTCTTCGGCAACACCGCTCGGCGGGTCTATCGCCTCGGCAACACGGCAAAGTGAGGGACGGCATGGCGCTCGAGATCAAGATCCTGGACTACGGCGACATCGAGCTCGAATCGAGCTTCCTGGTGCTCGGGCGCGATTGCGGGCGGACCCGGCGGGTCCACACCTACGGGTTCCTGATCCTGGGCGGTCCCTGGCCGGTGGTCGTGGATACCGGCTACCGCCACAACCAGATCATGGAGACGCTCGGGATGCGCGGCCTCCAGTTTCACGAGAACATGATCGAGAACCAGCTCGCCAAGCACGGCGTCAGGATGGGCGATGTGCGCTACGTGCTTCACACCCACCTGCACATCGATCATGCCGGGAAGGACGAGCTCTTCTCGATGAACACGGCCGTGATCATCAACCGCCGCGAGCTCGAATACTCGGTCTCGGGCCTGATGCACCCGCAATACCCGGCGCCGGACATCAAGCACCTGATCGACCGGCTGCACACCCGCGATGCCCTGCGCTTCGAGGACCTGGAGATATCCGGCCCCGTCGAGCTCTTTCCCGGCTGCTACATGGAGGCGGCCGGCGCCCACACCGAGGGCTCGATGAACGTCCATGTCGACACGTTGGAAGGCCGCGCGACCATCTGCGGCGACGTGATCTACGACTTCAACGACCAGATCGTGACGCCCTACGG
>CAXUKK010000317.1:0-4025 GCA_964251455.1 uncultured Enterovirga sp. | reverse complement strand
TCATCTCGGCGATCGAGCCCTCGTGCAGCACCATGCCGCCGACGAGCTGGACGTCGAAGTGACGCTGCCCAAGCGACCGCTTCGCGGCCTCGCGCACGGTCGCGAAGGCCGGGACCAGGATGTCGTCGAGCGACTTGCCGGCCGCGAGCTCCGCCTTCAGCATGTCCGTCCGGGCCCGGAGTTGCTCGTCCGACAGCGCGGCGATCTCGGGCTCGAGCGCGTTGATGGCCGCGACCTTGGGGCCGTAGGTCTTGAGCCGCCTGTCATTGGCGGAGCCAAAGATCTTCTTGGCGAGAGCACCGAGCATCGCGGACCTGTAACCGATCGTGTCTTGGGAGCCGGGAGCGCGTCCCGCTTTTTCCGGCCTTATAGACATATGTCGCGCGTTGCGCATCTGAAAGGCTGCTGGGCGATCCGCATCCGACGTGCAGCCCGCCGCGGAACACCGAACGGCCTCATCGGTTGCGCTCCCGCCGCGGATGGCGACTTGGGGGACGGACTTCATGCAGCACGGTTGGCCGGAGCGGTTGTGGGTCGTCCGCCATGGCGAGAGCGCCGGCAACGTGGCGCGCGACGCGGCGAACGAAGCGGGCTCCGCCTGGATCGACATCGCCGAGCGCGACGTCGACGTGGAGCTGTCCGGGCTCGGGGAGCGGCAGGCGCGCTCCCTCGGACGCTGGTTCGCCGATCTGCCGGTGGGGGAGCGGCCGGAGGTGATCGTCGCGTCGCCCTATCGCCGCGCACGGCGGACGGCTGACCTCATCGGGGACCAGGGCGGGTTCGAGCCCGACCATCAGTTCCTTGTCGACGAGCGGCTGCGCGAGAAGGAATTCGGCATCCTCGACCGGCTGACCTCCGTCGGCATCCGGGAGCGTCATCCCGAGCAGGCCGAGTTCCGCCGCCTTCTCGGCAAGTTCTACCACCGGCCGCCGGGCGGCGAGAGCTGGTGCGACGCGATCCTGCGCCTCCGCAGCGCGCTCGACACGATCGGCTTGAGAAATGCCAACCGGCGCGTGCTGGTGGTCAGCCACCAGGTCGTGGTGCTGTGCATGCGCTACCTCGTCGAGAACATGACGGAGGAGGAGATCCTGGCGATCGACCGTGAGGGCGACGTCGCGAATTGCGGCGTGACCGAGTACCGGTTCAATCCGGCGCTCGGCAAGGATGGTGGCCTTCGGCTCGAGCGCTACAACTTCACGGCGCCTTTGAGGGAAGAGGGCACGCCGGTCACGACCGAGCCGGACGCCAAGACGGGTGTCGCATGAGTGGGCCCGTCACACGCGAAACCCTCGCAGGCATGCCGATCCCGCAGCCGGGCGGGTCCGGCGGCAAGGAGGAGCGCGGCCGCGTCCTCGTCGTGGCGGGAAGCCGCGAGCTGATCGGCGCGGCGATCCTGGCGGGGACCTCCGTCCTGCGCGTCGGGGCGGGCAAGCTCCAGTACAATTGCCCGGCCAGCATCGCACTCCACCTCGGCACTGCGATGCCGGAATCGAGCTCGGTCGGGTGTCCGGAGACGCCGTCTGGAGCGATCGCGATCGAGGCCGTCGAAATGATCGCGGACCACGCGAACAAGTGCGGCGCGGTCCTGATCGGGCCCGGCCTTCTGGACGAAGATGCGACGAGCGATCTCGTGGCCGCCCTCCTCGACGGCATCTCTGACGTGCCGATCGTCCTCGACGCGGCAGCCATGATGGGCCTGCAGCGCCATCGCGACGCGCTCCTGCGCCATGCGGGGCGGGTCGTCGTTACGCCGCATGCCGGCGAGATGGCCGGCATTCTCGATCGTCACAAGGACGAGATCGAGGCCGGACCCGCGGCCATCGCCCGAGAGGTCGCGGATGGCTACGGCGTGGTCGCCGTTCTGAAGGGCGCATGCACCTTCATCGCAGCGCCCCGCGGGCCGGACTGGTCGTCCAGCCACGGCAATGCCGGGCTCGGCACGTCCGGCTCGGGCGATACGCTCGCCGGCCTGATTGCCGGGCTGATGGCCCGCGGTGTGGAACCAGCGCATGCAGCAATCTGGGGCGTGTACCTGCACGCCGAGGCCGGAAACCGGCTTGCCGCAAAGCTCGGCCCGCTCGGCTATCTCGCACGCGAGATCCCGGACGAGATCCCGGCGATTCTGGCGGAGCTGTGCTAAATCTGGGTCTCGTATAGCGGCTTCCGAGGCAGTCCGTCGTACCTGCTCGGCTCCGACCTGCGCCGTCCGGCCCAGTCTTGCCATCTTTCGGGAAGTAATCCACGTCTCCGCCACCCCGCGGGGGGCCAGCAGGAAATCTTCATGTCGTCACGTATGTCCGCGCTTCTGCGCACCACCGCGCTCGCAGCCGGGCTCGCTCTCCCGCTCACCGCCGCGATGGCCCAGACCGCACCGGCGCCGATCGCTGCCGCGCCGGCCGCGCCGGCAGATCCCAACAAGGTGGTCGCAAAGGTCGGGGACCAGGTGATCACCGAGGGTGATCTCGCGATCGCCGCGGAGGATCCGGCGCTCACGCTGCCCGGCACGGACGAGAAGCAGAAGCGCGACATCCTGGTCGGCTACGCGATCGACCTGAAGCTCGGCGCCCAGGCCGCTGATGCCGCGAAGCTCGGCGACACGCCCGAGTTCAAGCGCAAGCTCGCCTACATGCGGGACAAGCTCCTCGTCGACGAATATCTCGACCAGGAGACCAAGAAGGCCGTGAACCCCGAGGCCGCCCGCAAGCTGTATGACGAGACCGCGAAGTCCATGCCGGCGGACGAAGAGGTGCGCGCGCGTCACATCCTCGTCGAGGACGAGGGCGAGGCGAAGAAGGTCGCAGCCCGCGTCAAGGGCGGCGAGGATTTCGCCAAGGTCGCGGCCGAGGTGTCGAAAGACCCGGGCTCGAAGACCGATGGCGGCGAGCTCGGCTTCTTCACCAAGGATCGGATGGTCGAGCCCTTCGCCGAAGCCGCCTTCAAGATGAAGCCCAACGATATCTCGGATCCGGTGAAGAGCCAGTTTGGCTGGCACGTCATCCAGGTCGAGGAGCGGCGGACGAAGCCCGCGCCGACCTTCGAGGAGCTGAAGGACCAGATCGACCAGTACCTGACCCGCAAGGCGCGGCAGGACGTCGTTCTGGCGTTGCGGAAGAACGGCAAGGTCGAGCGCGTCGATCAGCCGGCCGCCATGACGGCTCCGGCGACGGCGCCCAAATAGGCGGCATTTCCCAAGCGAGGGCTCGACAAGAGCGGGCTCTCCCGCGAGATTTCCCCGCGACACCGGTGGTGTCCCACAAAACGGGGAAACGTCTCAATGAAACGTCGTCAATTTCTCCAGGCCGGCTCCGTCGGCCTGGCGGCAAGCGCCGTTGCGGCGCCGGCCATCGCCCAATCCAATCCCGAGATACGGTGGAGGCTCTCCTCCACGTTCCCGAAATCGCTCGACACTCTCTTCGGCGCCTCTGAGACCTTGGCGAAGCTCGTCAGCGAGCTGACGGACGGCAAGTTCCAGATCCAGCCCTTCGCGGCCGGCGAGATCGTCGGCATGCCTCAGGCCCTCGACGCGGTGTCGAACGCCACCGTCGAGATGATCCACGGCCCGGGCTATTATTATGTCGGCAAAGACCCGACGCTGGCCCTCATGGCCGACGTGCCCTTCATCATGAACGTTCGGCAGCGCAATGCCTGGCTTCATCAGGGCGGTGGGCTCGACCTCGTGAACGAGTACGTCGCGAAGTACAACGTGCATGTCATTCAGGGCGGAAACACCGGCACCCAGATGGGCGGCTGGTTCCGCAAGGAAATCAAGACCGTTCAAGACCTGCAAGGTCTCAAGTTCCGCATTGCCGGCCTCGCCGGGCAGGTGATGGCCAAGCTCGGCGTCGTCCCGCAGCAGATCCCGGGCGGCGACATCTACCCGGCGCTCGAACGCGGCACGATCGATGCGGCCGAGTGGGTGGGCCCGTATGACGACGAGAAGCTCGGCTTCGCCAAGGTTGCCCCCTACTACTACTACCCGGGCTTCTGGGAGGGAGCGCCCGCCGTCAGCTTCTGGATCAACAAGG
>CAXUKK010000316.1:0-4037 GCA_964251455.1 uncultured Enterovirga sp. | reverse complement strand
GCTGGTGATCGGTTTCAACCTCTTGGGCGATGGTTTGAACGATGCGCTGGCGCCTGACGACTAGCGTGCAGCGAGCGAACGAATGGATGTGTCGTGCATCGAAAACGGCGTCCTTTGTGTCCCATCCGCTGCCTTGACCAGGCACGAATACCCCGTATTTGTTCGTAGACCGAACTAAGTACCGATCCGATGGTCTCTGAAATTTCCGACTTTCCGGCCATCCGCCAGACGACATTCCGCTCGGTGCTCGAGATTCTGCTGCGCGATGGGCCGGTATCCCGCGCGGAGATCGCCCGGAGGACCGGGTTGTCCAAGCAGACCATTTCGGACGTGATGCGCGATCTCGAGCAGGCCGAGTGGGTCGAAGAGCACGGTCTCAGTCAGGGTGCCATCGGGCGCAGCGCCCTCAATTACTGCATCCGGGGACCCTCGGCCTTCGCGCTTGCGGTGGACCTTGGCGGCACGAAACTGCAGGTCGCGCTCGTCGACATCACAGGCCGGATCGTTTCGGAGGCGACGGAGCCGACGGACGCTCACGGCGGCCTCGAGGTCGTCAAGCAGATCGGCCGCCTGACGACGAGCCTCGTGCGGGAAGCCGGAGCAGACCGCTCAGCGGTTCGGGTCGGCGTGATGGGCAGTCCTGGCGTCGTGAACCCGTCCACGGGCGGCATCACCATCGCGCCCAATATCCCTGGACTGGACAGGATCGACGTCGCTGCGGCGCTTGCACGCGAGCTCGGCTTCCCGGTCGCGCTCGAGAACGACGTGAACCTTGCCGCCGTAGGCGAAGGCTGGCGCGGCGACAATGGCGGCGCCCGCACCTTCGCATTCATCGCGATCGGCACCGGGATCGGCCTTGGGCTCGTGGCCGACGGCCGACTGATCCGCGGCGCGCACGGCGCAGCCGGCGAAATCGCCTACCTGCCTGTCGGAGGCGACCCATTCGACGCGAGGAACTTCCGGCTGGGTACGCTGGAGTCTGCGATCCATAGCGCCGCCATTTCCGAGCGCTATGTCGGGCATGGTGGCCCGCCGATGACGGTCCGGGACATCTTCGCCGCTTTCGAGGCCGGCGACGCGGCGGCGCGCGCGACGCTGGAAGAGGTGGCCCGCATCGTCGCGCTGGCCGTGCTGTCGGTATCTTCCCTCATCGATCCCGAGATCGTCGTCTTCGGGGGCAGCATAGGCTCCCGTCCCGAGCTTCTCGCCGAGATCGACCGCGCTCTTGCCCGCTGTATGGCCCTGCCAACACGCACGGCCATCTCGTCGCTCGGGGCCCGCGCGACGCTGGTCGGGGCTATCGGCACCGGACTCGATCGGCTCCATGAGAGCCTATTTGGCATCGGGCCGTCTCTTGGCGCCGCTCCCCCCCAGGCATCGTCCTCCGCGGTGGCAGCCTGATGGGCGGGAACCGTCAGCCCGGACTCGAGGTCCTGTCGGATGCTGAGGCGGTCGGGGCGCGCGTCGCCGATGTCGTACGCAGCGTCTTGGAGAGCTGCGCTACTCCCGTTCTCGGTCTGGCCACGGGAGCAACCTTCGACCCGGTGTACCGGCACTTGCGTGAGGGGCACCGGGCAGGGACCGTCTCCTTCGCGCAGGCGACATCGTTCAACCTGGACGAGTATATCGGGCTTGACCCCGAGCACCCGAGCTCATTCCACGCCCAGATGCGGCGGGCCCTGTTCGACCACGTGGACATGAGGCGGGACCGGGCGAACATCCCGAACGGGGCGACGACGGACGTCGCCGGAGAGGCGAGCCGGTACGAAGCTGCCATCAAGGCATCCGGCGGGATCGCCCTTCAGCTTCTGGGGATCGGGCGGAACGGCCATGTCGGCTTCAACGAACCCGGCTCCGAGGCAACCTCCCGCACCCGCGGCGTCTTGCTTTCGCCATCGACCCGGGAGGCTAACCGGCCCAACTTCGCCGGCGGCGATGTCCCCGAACGCGCCATAACCATGGGGATCGGGACGATCATGGAGGCGCGGCACCTCGTTCTTGTCGCGATCGGCCGAAACAAGCGGGCGGCGTTGACGGCTGCGCTGAACGGTCCGATCGCGCCGAGTTGTCCTGCCTCGGCGCTGCGCCAGCATGCGCATTTGCACATCATCGCCGACCGCGAGGCGGCTCCACTGGCGCTTGCCGCCTGAACGCGACGGAGAACACCCACATGGCTGAGAGGTTCGAGACGCCGACGCTGCGGGTCGGGTTTATCGGAACGGGCTTCATCGCCGCGTTCCACCTTCAGTCCATGCTGGGCGTCCGCAACCTCCAGGTCACCGGCGTCTACAGCCGCTCGGCCGATAAGAGGACCCGCATCGTCGAGAAGGCGAACGGCCTCGGCCTCGGACCGGCGCGTTCGTTCGAGAGCATCGAGGCGATGTGCATGTCGGGCGAGGTCGACGCCCTGTGGATCCTGACCCCGAACGACACGCGGCTCGACGTCATGCGGCAGATCCACGGGCTCGTGAAGGCAGGCGCGCCGATCCGCGCGGTCGCCTGCGAGAAGCCATTGGCCCGCACGCTCGGCGAGGCGCGCGAGATGCTGAGACTGGTGGAGGATGCGGGCCTGCTCCATGGCTACCTGGAGAACCAGCTCTTCTCGACCGCCGTGGTGCGCGGCAAGGACATCATCTGGCGGCGTGCGGTGCCGGGCGGCGGCCATCCCTACATTGCCCGCGCAGCCGAGGAGCATTCGGGTCCGCATGAGCCTTGGTTCTGGCAGGGAGAGCGGCAGGGCGGGGGCGTGCTGTCCGACATGATGTGCCATTCGGTCGAGGTGGCACGATTTCTCCTCACGCCGCCGGGTGCCCCACGCGAGTCCCTCCGCCTCGTGTCGGCTAACGCCACGACTGCGACACTGAAGTGGACGCGCCCGCGTCACGCGGCCGACCTGTCCCGGCGGATGGGCATCGATTTCGCCAAGAGACCCGTCGAGGATTTCGCGCGGGGGATCATCATGCTGGAGAACCAGAACGGCGAGGAGGTGCTGATCGAGGCCACGACCTCGTGGGCCTATGTCGGGGCCGGCCTGCGCATCCAGATCGAACTTCTCGGCCCGGAATACTCGATGGAATTCTCGTCTCTCTCGACCGGCCTGAAGGTCTTCCTGTCCCGCAACATCTCCGGCCAGGAGGGCGAAGACCTTGTCGAGAAGCAGAATGCCGAATCCGGCCTTATGCCGGTTCTCGAGGACGAGGCCGGGATCTACGGCTACACGGACGAAAACCGGCATATGGTCGAAGCATTCCGGCACGGCCGGATGCCGTCGGAAACCTTCGCGGACGGCGTCGGCGTGATGGAAATGCTGATGGGCCTCTACCGCTCCGCGGACCTCCGCCAGACCGTCATGTTCCCGGATCCTGAACTGGAGACTTATGTGCCGCAGGTGGCCCGGGTGTGATGGGGCTCGACGCGATTTTGTTGATCAGAGGGAGCATGGCTCGGCTATTCCGGATTACCGAGAGAGGAACACTGCGACGTCTGCATTTTCCGGTAGACACAGCGGCAAGCGGAATGGCGGAGATGGGCGCGGAGCGGCCGGGCGGAGTGGGAAAGCGGACATGGCTTTGCGGCCACTAATCGGGACGGGGCCATCTCCCAGTCAGCTCTCGCGCTTCAACGTCGCCGAGCACTTCATGTGCAGCCTGTTCATCGCCGGAACGCGCGCGTGAAGTTGCCCTGATGGGCGAAGGCAGTTGCAACGCGATTTCAGCCAACGGAACGGATTGTTCCACAAGCAGTGCCCTGGCGCGCTCATTTCCTGGCGGAGCGATCTGCTCTCATGTTCGGATAGGTGAACTCGGCTCTCACTTACAGCTTGTCTGCATGCGCTCGGTACGTCGATGTGGGGTGGGTTGTCCCTATCCGATCCACGCGCCAGGGTGGTGCTGACACCGCGTCTCGTGCGGAATGGACGGCGTAGAGGAACAATGCCTTTCCGCCGAACGGGCCGAAGCGGACCTGGTCCAAGCCGAATGATGTAGTGCTCCCCCCGCACTCAGAAGGGCAGCAACGCGTTTTCCTTGACCATCCTC
>CAXUKK010000315.1:0-4053 GCA_964251455.1 uncultured Enterovirga sp. | reverse complement strand
GGCCCTAGCCTCCCATCCCGGCGTCGGAAACGACACGATCGCGGCCCTCAAGGGCAAGCCGCTGCTCATCGGGGCGGGCGGGCGAACGAGCTACCTGCCGTTCCTCAAGGCCAAGTTCGGCTACACGGACGACCAGGTGCGGCCCTACACGTTCAACATGGCGCCGTTCCTGGCCGACAAGAATGTCTCGCAGCAGGGTTTCCTGTCCTCCGAGCCCTACGCGATCATGCAGGCGGGCGTGAAGCCGGTGGTGCATCTCCTGGCGGATAGCGGCTTCGAGAACTACCAGACGACGATCAACATCTCCCGCAAGCTCATGACCGAGAAGAAGGACCTGGTGCAGCGCTTCATCAACGCCTCGCTCGAGGGCTGGGCCGAGTACATGAAGCGCGGCGAGGGCAACAAGGCCGCCGATGCCGCGATCCTGAAGGACAATCCGGACATGTCGCAGGACAAGCTCGATTATGCGCTCAAGGTCATGAACGAGAACGGCATCGTGAGGTCGGGCGACGCTCTGAAGCTCGGCATCGGCGCGATGACCGACGAGCGCTGGAAGCGCTTCTACGACACGATGGCGGATGCCGGAGCCTTCCCGAAAGGCGTCGACGTGACCAAGGCCTACAGCCTCGACTTCGTGAACAAGGGAATCGGTGCGTGAGCGCAGCCTTGGCCGCCGCGATTCCGGTGGCCGGTCGCGGCCGGTCGCTGCTCCAGATCCGCAACGTCTCGAAGCTCTTCTCGAACGGCACGCTCGCGATCCAGGGCGTGAACCTCGATCTCGCGGCCGGCGAATTCGTGAGCCTGCTCGGGCCGTCCGGCTGCGGGAAGTCGACGCTGCTGCGCATCATCGCCGGCCTCGGCCTTCCCTCGTCCGGCACCGTCGACTGGCCGAGTTCGCCCTATACGGCGGCCGGATCGCCGGAGCCGGGGCTCGGCTTCGTGTTCCAGGACCCGACCCTGATGCCGTGGTCGAATGCGATCCGGAACGTGATGCTGCCGCTCGTGCTGGGGGGTACCGACCGCCGCGATGCGGAAGGCCGCGCGGCCGAGATGCTGCAACTGGTCGGCCTCGAGGGCTTCGAGAGAGCCTATCCGCGCGAACTCTCCGGCGGCATGAAGATGCGGGTGTCGATCGCGCGTGGTCTCGTGACCCGGCCCAAGATCCTGCTCATGGACGAGCCCTTTGCGGCGCTGGACGAGATCACCCGCCACAAGCTGAACGACGACCTCCTGGCGCTCTGGTGGAAGCACAGGTTCACGGCGGTGTTCGTCACCCACTCGGTCTTCGAGTCGGTCTACCTGTCGAACCGCATCGTCGTCATGGCGGCGCGTCCCGGGCGGGTGATGGCGGACCTGCCGAACCCCGCGCCCTATCCGCGCGACGACCTGTTCCGGACCTCCGCCGATTACGCACATCTCTGCCGCGTCGCGTCGGAGACGCTGAAGACGGCGATCTCCGCGTGACAGGTTCTGTTCGCGTCGACGCTCGTAAGAGGCACCGCTTGTGCTCCAGGCCGAGACGATGAGCGGGGCAGCCCGGCCGCATGACGGCACCGACACGGACGCGCGGCCCATCCTCGTCGAGGAGCGGCGCATCCTCGGCATCCGGGCCTCGACCTGGCCCGGGATCATTGCGCCGCTCGTCATCGGCATCGCCATCCTCGTCGGCTGGGAGGCGATCGTCCGGATCAGGGAGATACCGCCCTACATCCTGCCGGGACCGATCCTGGTTGCCCAGACGCTGGTCTCGGACTGGTCGACGCTGTCCGGTTCGCTCCTCGTGACGCTCCGCATCACCTTCGCGGCGCTGATTGCCGCCGTCAGCATCGGGGTCGCGCTCGCGATCGTGTTCACCCAATCGAAGTGGCTGGAGAGGGCGCTCTTCCCCTACGCGGTGATCCTGCAGGTGACGCCCGTCGTGTCGATCGCGCCGCTGATCATCATCTGGGTCAACGACGTGAACCTGTCGCTGCTCGTCTGCGCCTGGCTCGTCGCCTTCTTCCCCGTCCTGTCGAACACGATCCTCGGCCTCAACTCGGCCGACCACAACCTCGTGAACCTGTTCCAGCTCTACAGGGCGAGCCGCTGGCAGACCCTGCGCTACCTCCGTCTTCCGGCGGCGCTTCCCTACTTCCTCGGTGGGCTGAAGATCTCTGGCGGGCTGGCGCTGATCGGCGCCGTGGTGGCCGAATTCGTGGCCGGCACCGGCGGCAGCGCCTCAGGCCTCGCCTACCGAATCCTCGAATCCGGCTACCAGCTCCGGATCCCGCGCATGTTCGCGGCGCTCTTCCTGATCTCCGCCTCCGGCATCGCGATCTTCATGGCGACGAGCTGGATCGCCCACATGGCGCTCCGCCGGTGGCACGAGAGCGCGATCAGGCGGGAGACGTGACGGGCCCGGTACCCGGAGGCGCAACGCCAAAGGGCTGGAACGCGCATTCACAATGTCGCCTGATCGCGCTTGATTACGGCCGACGCCGCCGTAAAGATCGAACGCAGACCGCTCCCGCGAAGTCTGCGGAAGGACCCATCATGCGATTGCCGAGGTCGCTGTTTCGCAGCGTGAACCAGTGCCTCGCCGCGGTCGGCAGAGCGTCCCAGGATCTCGACGCGCGCCTGTGAGGATTCTGCTGCTTGCGCCCGCTTCGGGCACGTCTCTGCACCGCTTTCACGCGCTCCAGCGGCTCGGCCATGACGTTCACCTCGTCGACCCGAGACCAAGCTCGCTCAGCGGACGGATCGCACGCTTCTGGACGCACAGGACGGGCGCGCTCGGCAGCTCGGCGCTCGTAATGTCCCATCTCGCCGCAAAGCTAGACTCCCGGCGCTACGACATAGCCCTCGTGGATGGCGGCGAGCTTCTGGGGCCGGAGCACATCCGCCTGCTGAGGTCGGTCGTGCCCTTCGTCGTGAACTTCAACCAGGACAACCCGTATGTCGACGCGGAGGGACGCAGGTGGCAGCTCTTCCTGCGCGCGGTCTCGTCGTACGACCTCGTGGTCACGCCTCGGGCGACAAGCGCGGCCGCTGCCCGCGAAGCGGGGGCTAAGCGGGTCATCCAGGTGACGTTCGCGGCGGATGAGGTCGTTCATCGGCCGCCCGAGCCACAGCCGGACCGAAGCTTGGACGTCGTGTTCGCCGGCACCTGGATGCCCGGCCGCGGACCTTTCCTGGTCCGGCTCCTCGAACTCGGCGTCCCGCTGCGGATCTTCGGCCCGCGCTGGACCAAAGCGCCCGAATTCGGCGCGCTCTCGTCCGTCGTGACGAACGGCTATCTCGGGGATCGCGAGTATGTCGACACGATCGCGAGCGCGAAGATCGGTCTCGCGCTCCTGTTTGCGGGCAATCGGGACCTGCACACCACGCGCTCCCTGGAAATCCCGGCGATCGGCACCCTTCTGTGCGCCGAGCGCACGCCTGATCACGCAGCGATGTACCGCGACGGCGAGGAAGCCGTGCTCTGGACCGATGCGGAGGATTGCGCAGCCAAGTGTCTGGAACTGCTCCGCGACGAAGAGCGCATCGCGCTAATCGCGAAGGCGGGCCGGGAGCGCGTCCTTCGCAACGGCTGCTTCAACGAACGGGTGCTCGCCCAGATATTGAGTGAAGCCGCCTAAGCGCCGCTTCGATCTCGGCGCACAGTCACGAGGCGGGCGGAGCGCCGAGCGCGTAGAGGATGCCGCGCAGCTCGGCGAGGCCTTTCAGACGCCCGATGGCGGCGTAGCCCGGGTTCACGGTCTTGGCGAGGTCGTCCATCATCCGGTGGCCGTGATCGGGCCGGAAGACGAGTTCCTGTCCGGGAGCGCGGGCGCGATCGACCGCCACCAGTTCGCGCAGAACCGCTACCATGTCGACATCGCCCTCGAGATGGGCGGCTTCGTGGAACGAACGCGGGTCGGCTTCGTCGCGTTTGGTCGCCCTCAGATGCACGAAGTGGATGCGCTCGCCGAAGCGGCGCGCGATCGCGGGCAGGTCGTTGTCGCCCCGGACGCCGAGCGAGCCGGTGCAGAAGCACATACCGTTCGCGGGCGAGGGCACGGCGTCGAACAGGGC
>CAXUKK010000314.1:0-4069 GCA_964251455.1 uncultured Enterovirga sp. | reverse complement strand
CAAAAACACGTCACGCACAACGAGGCGCTGCTCGCGCTCGATGCTCTCGTCCAATGCGCGGTGCTCGACCGCGACCTTGCCGCACCGCCAGGGTCGCCGGCAGAGGGCGCCCGGTACATCGTCGGCGCTTCGCCATCCGGCGCGTGGGCCGGCCGTGCCGGGGAGATCGCTGCCTTCGAAGGTGCGGCCTGGGTTTTCCATGCGCCGCATGCGGGCTTCCTCGCCTACGTGGCCGATGAAGCCGTGCTGCTCGTCTTCAGCGGCGCCGCCTGGGCATCGGCGACCCCGGATGCCCTGCAAAGCCTGACCCGACTCGGCCTCGGGACGAGTGCCGATGCCGTGAACCCGTTCTCGGCAAAGCTGAACAAGGCCCTTTGGACCGCGCGCGGCACAGGCGAGGGCGGGACCGGGGACCTGCGCTACACGCTGAACAAGCAGGCCGCCGGAAACGTCCTGTCGCTGCTGTTCCAGGCAGGCTTTTCCGGCCGCGCCGAACTCGGCCTGGTCGGAGACGACGACGTCCAGCTCAAGGTGTCGGCCGACGGCTCGACCTGGAGCGACGCGCTGCGGGTCAAGCCCGATGGCAGGATCGGGATCGGGACGGCAAGCCCCTCCGACAGGCTGACCGTCGCGGGCAACATCGCGCCGGCGAGCGACAACGCCCATTCGCTCGGCACCGGTACGAAGCGCTTCTCGGCCGTCTACGCCACGACCGGCCTCGTCAGCACCTCCGATATCCGCGCGAAGCGGGACGTCCTGCCGCTCGATCCCGACCTCGCCCTCGGCCTCCTCCGCGACGTCCGGCCGATCTCGTTCGCCTGGCGGCGTGGAGAGAGCGGCCGGCATTTCGGCTGGAGCGCCCAGGATTGGCGGGACGCGCTCGACGCCGTGCAGGCCGAAGCCGGGATCGTGGTGCGCCTCGCGCCGGACAGGGAGCAGTCGGAACTCGGTCTCCGGCCGGACCAGATCACGGCCCTCCTCCATGCTGCCCTGCTGAGACTCGGCGACGACCTGGCGGCGATGCAGGCGCGTGTCGCGGCGTTGGAAGCTGCGGCTACCTGACCTGCCAGGAGCGCGGCCAGTAGCCGTTCTGCTCCACCACGACGACGAGGAGGATGACCGCGAGCGTCGCCGCGAGGATCACAGGCCAGCGCGACAGGGGCATGCCGCGCCCGACGAGGACCAGCACGGCCAGCATCGCGACGAGCGGAAGAAGCCAGGACATGCGCCGAACTTAGCGCAGCGCCTGTCCCACGACCAGCCGGCCTGACCGGCGAAACTCTCACATCCGGAGACAAACATGGCGGCCGAAACATTCGACCGGGCGCTGGCGCTCGTCCTCGATCTGGAGGGTGGCTTCGTCGACCACCCGAGCGACCCGGGCGGGGCGACCAATCTCGGGATCACGCGGGCGACGCTCGCCAAGGCGCGCGGCAGGCCGGCGAGTGTGGCCGACGTCAGGGCGCTCACCCAGGCGCAGGCCGGCACGATCTACCGCCGGCTCTACTGGGACGCCGTGAAGGCGGACGAGCTTCCCCCCGGCCTCGACCTTGCCGTCTTCGACTTTGCCGTGAATTCCGGCCCGGCCCCGGCCGTCCGCGCGCTCCAGGCCGTGGTTGGCGCGGCTGAGGACGGTCGGATCGGCCCCGACACGATCGCCGCCGCCGATGCGGCCGATCCCGCCGAGGCCATCCGCGCGCTGACGCGTGAGAGGCTGCGCTTCCTGCGCGCGCTCTCGACCTGGCCGGTCTTCGGCCGCGGCTGGACCTCGCGCACCACCCGCATCGAGGCCGCTGCGCTCGCGGCCGCCTCCCAGAGGCCGCTTCGCGGCACATCCGTTCCCACCAGCTCGCAACCGAGAGAGGAAATTACGACAATGACAGAGACAAAGACGCCGTTCGCCAGCCGCACGGTCTGGGCCAACATCATCGGGCTCGGCTCGCTCGCACTCGGGACGGCCGGGGTCCAGACGGGATCGCTCGACCAGAGCGGCCTCGCCGACGCGATGGCCCAGGTCGTCGCAGGCGTGAGCTTCA
This sequence comes from uncultured Enterovirga sp., assembly GCA_964251455.1. Lineage (GTDB taxonomy): Bacteria > Pseudomonadota > Alphaproteobacteria > Rhizobiales > Beijerinckiaceae > Enterovirga. The sequence goes on along the minus strand of CAXUKK010000314.1, from coordinate 2,033 downwards.
TCGCGTCCACGTATTTCCGGCTGCAGGCCACGAAGCAGATCGCGGCTCCCGGCAAGTAGGCCGGCGCATTCACGACCGGTTCAGGGGCGCGGCGCGAGGCTCGACCGATGCGCCGCGCCCTCTTCGGCATTCTCATCGCCACGGCGGTCCATGCGCCCGTCCGGGCCGCAGATCGCCATTCCGAGCCGCCCTGCCTCTCGCCGGGGGATACGGTGGAGATCGTGACCGCTCATGAGGTCGTCCCGCCGAGCGAGGCGCTGGTGCATGTGCGCAGCGCCGTGCCGGATTCGGAAATTCTAAGGGCGTCGCTCTGCCGCGAGCCCGAGTCCCTCGTGTATCGTATCGTGCTCCTGACCAGGGACGGGCGTGTCGTGCGGGTGACGCTCGACGCGCCATCCGGCAAGGTCAAGACGATCCACTGATCCGAAGGCACCTCGTGCGTCTCCTCCTCGTCGAAGATGACCGTAACCTCAACCGCCAGGTCGCCGTCGCCCTGAGCGATGCCGGCTATGCGGTCGACAAGGCCTATGACGGAGAGGAAGGACAGTTCCTGGGCGAGACGGAGCCCTACGATGCCGTTGTCCTCGACCTCGGCCTGCCTGGGATCGACGGCGTCTCCGTGCTGACGAAATGGCGCCGGGCCGGGCGCAAGATGCCCGTCCTGATCCTCACGGCGCGCGATCGCTGGAGCGACAAGGTCCAGGGCTTCGACGCCGGCGCGGACGATTACCTCGCCAAGCCGTTCCACATGGAAGAGCTGCTCGCCCGCATCCGGGCGCTGCTACGCCGGTCGGCCGGCCACGCCACGAGCGAACTCGTCGCCGGGGCGGTAAGCCTCGACACCCGCTCCGGCCGGGTCAGCGTGGACGGCACCTCCGTCAAGCTGACCTCGCACGAGTACCGGCTCCTCTCCTATCTGATGCATCATTCCGGGCGCATCGTGTCGCGCGGCGAGCTCACCGAGCACCTGTACGACCAGGATTTCGACCGCGACTCGAACACGATCGAGGTGTTCGTCGGTCGCCTGCGAAAGAAGCTCGGCCTGGACCTGATCCAGACGGTCAGGGGTCTCGGATACCTCATCGAGCCCGGACAGAAGACCCAGGCCTGACGGGGAGTCCCTGGCCATGCGGCTCCTCGCCGGTCGGTCGATCGCGGTCCGTCTCGCGGCATCATCGCTGTTCTGGAGCTCGCTGATCCTCCTCATTGCCGGCGTGATCCTCTCGGCCCTCTACCGACAGGCGACCGAGCGGGCCTTCGACGAGCGGCTGCTCGTCTATGCAAACGACCTCGCGGCCGACCTCGTCAGCCCGGGCGACCAGGACCAGGGGCGTGGGCTCGGCAGCCTCGGCGATCCCCGCTTCGATATCCCGCTTTCGGGATGGTATTGGCAGGTCGGCCGGCTCGACGCCAAACCGCGCGACCTCCAGGCGTCGCGGTCCCTTCTCGGCAACCCGCTGCCGGCCCTGGCCGACGCATCGCCCGATCGCCGTTTCGGCCTGATCCGAAAGGATTATGCCGCAGGGCCGGAGGGCCGGGTCCTCCGTGTGCTCGAGCGCGACATCGACCTCGGCGAGGATGGCCGCTTCGTCGTCCGCCTCGCCGGTCCTGCCGACGAGATCGCCGCTGCGCAGGGCCGCTTCACCATGGCCCTCGTCGTCACCTTCCTACTCCTGGGGGCGGGGCTCGGGCTCTCGACGCTGTTCCAGATCCGGTTCGGCCTGAAACCGTTGATCGACCTTCGCTCCGCGGTCGGATCGATCCGGCGCGGCCAATCCGAGCGCATCGCCGGGGATTATCCGAGCGACATCGCTCCGCTCGCGGAGGAGCTGAACCTGCTCCTCGAGGCGAACCGCGAGATCCTGGAGCGCGCCCGGACGCAGGTCGGCAACCTTGCGCACGCCCTGAAGACCCCGCTCAGCGTCATCATCAACGAGGCGTCCGAACCGACCCCGGAGCTGTCCATGCGGGTCCGGGAGCAGGCCGCGATCATGCGCGACCAGATGGATTACTACCTGAACCGCGCCCGGGCG
>CAXUKK010000313.1:2760-4085 GCA_964251455.1 uncultured Enterovirga sp. | reverse complement strand
ATCCCGGTCCGCGCCTTGAACAGCTCCATCGTGAGGTGCGAGGCGGAGCCGAGGCCGGTCGAGGCGCATGTGAGCTCCTTGCCGGGGCTCCGGGCGAGGGAGAGCAGACCCGGGACATCGTTTGCCGCCAGGTCCTTCTTGACGACGAGCAGGTGCTGCAGGTCGGCGAGCCCGCCGAGCGGCGCGAAATCCTTGACCGGGTCGTAGCCGCCGCCATCCGGCAGCAGCGAGATGTTGGTGGCGTGCGTCTGGTTCGTGGAGAGGACGAGCGTGTAGCCGTCCGGCTCCGCGCGGGCGACGCGCCGTGTCGCGAGGGCGCCGGAGGCGCCGGGCTGGTTCTCGACGACGACCGACTGGCCGAGCGGGCCCTGGATTTCGCCGGCGACGATGCGGGCGAGGACGTCGACCGCGCCGCCGGCCGGGTAGGGCACGACGATCGTCACGGTGCGGCTCGGCGCCCAGGCCGTCTCCGCCAATCCCGGTCGGCTGCCCAGCGCCAGCGACGCACCCATGGCGCCCATGAGGGCGCTTCTGCGCGTGATCACCTCGTTCCCTCCCGGTCCTCTCGCCCGTCAGCGCGGCCCAGCTTCCAGCCGAGTGCCCCGGCGCTTAAAGGAGCCCATCGGGCGGGTCCAGTACGGGTCGGCTCTACGGTTCGGAAGGTCGATCCATGCCGCTGTTCCGGCGCATCCCCGCCCTGGCGCTCTGTCTTGCCGCCTCGCTCTCCGGCGGGTTCGCCTCGGCGCAGGGCGCCCCGCCCGGCATGCCGACGAGCGGCCAGGCTCCGATCCCGTCCGACCGCGCCCGGCTGCTGCCGGCACTTGCGCAGAACGGGATGGTGTCATCGCAGGAGGCCAAGGCGACGCGGGTCGGCGTCGACATCCTGCGCCGGGGCGGCAACGCCGTAGACGCTGCGGTCGCGGTCGGGTTCGCGCTCGCCGTCACCCTGCCGAAGGCGGGCAATCTCGGCGGCGGCGGCTTCATGCTGGTGCATCTCGCTGCCCGCAACGAGACGGTCGCGATCGATTACCGCGAGACCGCGCCGGCCGCCGCGACGCGCGACATGTTCCTCGGGCCGACTGGCGAGCCGGATCCGGCGAAGTCGCGGGACAGCGGGTTGTCGGTCGGGGTGCCCGGCACGGTCGCGGGGCTGGCTCTCGCGCATGAGCGCTACGGCTCGGGCAAGTTCGCGCTTGCCGACCTGATCGCGCCGGCAGAGCGGCTCGCCCGCGACGGGATCCTCGTCGAGGACGATCTTGCCGATTCGCTGCCCGCGGCCGCCAGCCGCCTCGGCCGCTCCCCGGCAACGCGGGCCGTCTTCTTCA
>CAXUKK010000313.1:0-2750 GCA_964251455.1 uncultured Enterovirga sp. | reverse complement strand
CGTGCAGGGCGATCTGGCGGATACGCTTTCAGTTATCGCTATGCGAGGGCCGCGCGCCTTCTACGACGGCGAGACGGCTAAGCGCATCGCCGCCGCGGTCCGGGAGGCCGGCGGCGTGATGACGCCGGACGACCTCGCCCGGTACGAGCCCGTGCTCCGCAAGCCCGTGCGCGGAACTTATCGGGGGACCGAGATCGTCTCGATGCCGCCGCCGAGCTCGGGCGGCGTGCACCTGGTCGAGATCCTGAACACGCTTGAGGGCTATGACCTGGCCGCGCTCGGGGCGGGTAGCGCCGAGGCGATCCACCTGATGACGGAGGCCATGAAGCCCGCCTATGCCGACCGGGCCGCCTGGCTCGGCGACCCCGACCGCGTGAAGGTGCCCGTCTCCGGCCTCGTGTCGAGGGAGTATGCGGCCAAGCTTCGGGCGCGGATCGATCCGGCTCGAGCAAGGCCCCCCGACGAAGTCACGGCGGGCGACCCGCTGCCCTACGAATCGGACCAGACGACGCATTTCTCGGTCGTCGACGGGGAGGGGAACGCGGTCGCCAACACCTACACGCTCAACTTCTCCTACGGACTCGGGCTGGTGGCGGCGGGGACCGGCATCGTCCTGAACAACGAAATGGACGATTTCGCCGCGAAGGCCGGCGCGACGAACGCCTACGGGCTTGTCGGCGGCGAGGCGAACACAGTGGCGCCCGGCGCCCGGCCGCTCTCCTCGATGACGCCGACCTTCCTGTTCCGGAACGGCAAGCTCGTCCTGGCCACCGGCAGCCCGGGCGGCAGCCGGATCATCACGACCGTGCTGCAGGTGATCCTCGGGTATGTCGAGTTCGGCCTGAATATCGCCGAGGCGGTCGCCGCGCCGCGCATCCACCACCAATGGCGCCCGGATGCGCTGCTCGTCGAAACCGGATTGTCGCCCGATACGTTGCGTCTGTTGCGAGACAAAGGGCACAGGGTTGTCGTGGGCTCCACGTCGGGCTCGGCGAACTCGATCGCCGTGACGCCCGACGGGTTCGCGGGCGCGGCCGATCCGCGCCAGCGCGGAACGCTCGCCGACGGTTACTGAGAGAGGGACGACATGGCTGTTGCAACGGGTCTTCGGATCGGCCTCCTGGCCGGTCTTCTCAGCGTCGTGCTCGCGGGCTGCGGCATCAACAACGTGCCGACGCTGGAGGAGCGCGCCAAGGCGGCCTGGGGCGAGGTGCAGAATCAGTATCAGCGCCGGGCGGATCTCATCCCGAACCTCGTCGAGACCGTGAAGGGCTATGCCCAGCAGGAACGTGAGGTGCTGATTCAGGTGACGGAGGCGCGCGCGAAGGCATCGAGCGTCAAAGTGGACGCATCCACCATCACGGATCCGGCGAAGTTCAAGGAATTCCAGGACGCACAGAACCAGCTGTCGGGCGCTCTCGGTCGGCTGCTCGTCACGGTCGAGCGCTATCCGGACCTGAAATCGAACCAGAGCTTCCTAGCCCTGCAATCCCAGCTCGAGGGGACGGAGAACCGGATCACGGTCGCCAGGCGCGACTACATCCAGACCGTCCAGGCCTACAACACGGAGCTGCGGACAATACCTGGTCGCTGGATCGCCGGCATCTTCTATCCAGAGGCGAAGCCCATGGAGGTCTTTGCGGCGACGCAAGGCTCGGAACGGCCGCCTCAGGTGAAGTTCTGAGGCCATGCAGCCTCGGCGCGGGTCCCCTCCCACGGAGGGAGAGGGACAGGGTGAGGGGCGTGCCATGTCCGGAGGGGGCGGGCTCCTATCCTTATCGAACAGGGGGCGCGCTGCGACTCACATAGGCCTCTGCCTGTTGGCGGCCGGATATCTCCTCCTCACCCTTGTCGGCCCGGCCTTCGCCCAGACCTTCCCGGCGCTGACCGGCCGCGTCGTCGATGCCGCGAACCTGCTGAGCACCGAGCAGCGCGCCGTGCTCGACGCAAAACTCAAGGCGCACGAGGACAAGACGACGGACCAGGTCGTCGTCGCCACGGTGGCGTCGCTCGGCGGCGCGAGCGTGGAGGATTACGGCAACCGGCTCTACCGCCAGTGGCAGCTCGGCCAGAAAGACAAGAACAACGGCGCGCTCCTGCTCGTCGCGCCGAGCGAGCGCAAGGTCCGCATCGAGGTCGGCTACGGGCTTGAGGGCGCCCTGACCGATGCGCTGTCGGGCGTGATCATTCGAACCGCCATCGCGCCACGTTTCAAGACGGGCGATTATGCCGGCGGCATCGGTGCCGGTGTCGACGCAGTGCTCAGCGTGCTGACCGGCGACGCGGATGAGTGGCAGCGGCGTGCCAAGGTGCGGGCCGACGACCATGGCGGGCTCGACTGGTTCACGATCGCCTTCATGCTCGTGCTCCTGTTCATCATCGTCCGCGGCTTCTTCCGGAACGGCGGAGGGCCGGGTCGCGCACATCGGCGACGCGGCGGGCCGTGGATCGTCATGCCGACGTCCGGCGGGAGCGGATGGGGCGGCGGCTTCTCCGGTGGGGGAAGTGGCGGCTTCGGAGGAGGGTTTTCCGGCGGCGGCGGCTCGTCCGGTGGCGGCGGTGCTTCGGGATCCTGGTGACATGCTGCGCGATGAGGAACGCCTCCGCTTGGAGGAGGTCGTACGCGAGGCCGAACAGCGCACGGCCGGCGAGATCGTCGTCGTGATCGCCAGGCACGCGAGCGGGTATCGGGCGATCCCCTTCGCCTACGCGCTGATCGGAGCGCTTCTTGCGCCGTGGCCGCTGATTCT
>CAXUKK010000312.1:0-4107 GCA_964251455.1 uncultured Enterovirga sp. | reverse complement strand
GCCCACCACCATGATCTCCGGCCGCTGCCCGCGCTCGGCCAGCATCTCGTAGCGCGAGCGCTCGGATGCGAAGCGCCGTTCGATAAAGGTGCGATAGCCGTGCGTCAGCCGGTCGGGAAACATGGTCTCCCCATCGCGGAATTCGCGTGATCACGCAATCGAGGGCTTCGGCTCAGGCGGGGGCCGGGCCTGGGCTCAGCCGAGCGCGACTTCGTCCCGCCAGGCCAGAGAGCTTGCTCGGATCAGTATTCGAACTTGGCGCCGGCGCGGCTCGTCACCTTCAGGAGATCGCCGCAATTTCCCACCGGAGAGCCGGACGCGGCGGTGCAGGCGAGCACGTCGTTGACGAGCACGCGGCCGATGTCGGGGCAGGCGGCGCCATTGAGATCGAAGGGCACGACCTTCGTGCGGTCGGGACGGATATCCGGGAATGTCAGCCCGATCCGGCGCGTGATCTGGCCGCCCGCATCGAAGATGAACGTGTCCAGCCGGAGTTCCTTCAAGCCGTCGCTCGTGCGGTTCTCGACGACGAAATAGGCGCGGCAGCCGCCTGACGCGGTCTCCAGCTTGTTCAGCTCGAGCGTGATCGACGGCCCGGCGCGCTTGGCGCCTCCATCTCCGGGGGCCTGAGCCAGGACCGGGCTGCAGGTCATGGTGGCTGCGACAAGCGTGACAGAGGCGAGGCGGACGGCGTTCACGGCGATGCTCTCCAACGCGGCCCGAGCTGCGGCTTCGACCGGCCGCAGGCCGCTCGTCCCGGGTGTCAGGCGTCTAGCATGGGCCCCTGTGACAATGCACGCCGGATCCGCAGCGGCAGCCGCTCGGCGACGGCATGGCCGTGACTAGACCGCTTCCGCTAGCTCCATGCCGTGGGCCGGAGCCGCGTTCACCGCGCGCAGCCGGTAGATCGGGACCGGCTCCACGAAGCCGTCGAGCGGGTGCCGTCCGATCATCTCGGGGTCGCCCCAGAGATGGTTTGCGAAGGCCTGCGACATGAGGAGCGGCTCGCCCAGGATCTTGTTCATCTGGGCGATGCGGCTCGCCAGATTCACATCGGGACCGATGACCGTGAAGTCCAGTCGAGCGCCCGAGCCGACATTGCCGTAGGCGGCTTCGCCATGATGGAGGGCGATCCCCGCGTCCACCCTGGTGGGAAAGCGGCCCTCGCGGTTCGCCTTGTCGAGCTCGACGAGGCCGGCCACGGCGGCCGACAGCGCCGATTGCGCACTCTGCCCGGTATCGTCGCCGCGGTCGCGGAAGATCGCCAGAAGGCCGTCGCCGAGGTCTTTCAGGACCTCGCCGCCTTCGGAATTGATCGGCGGCACCAGGCAATCGAAGAAGGTATTCAGGAGTTCGACCGCGCGCTCGGGCTCCAGCTCGGACGAGATGCGCGTGTAGCTGCGCATGTCTGCAAACAGGATGGCGGAGCGGATCCGGCTTACCTGTCCGCGCTGGATCGTGCCGGACAGGATCGCCTTGTGCGGCTCGTCCCCGACATAGATGCGCAGCACGTTGTCAAGCCGCTGGTTCACGGAGCGGGTCTCCATCGTGGCGGCGAGCGTCGGCATCACGAAGCGGAGCACCGACAGGGCCCGCCGGTCGAAGCCCTGGCGGGTGCGGGTCGTGAAGGTCACGCCGTTGCGGGTGCCGTTGGTGAAGCAGAGCGGCACGCAGACGTAGTGCGCGTAGCCCTCCGCTTTGAGCTCGGGAATGATCTCGAAGGCTTCGTCCGGCGTCTTCGACAGGTCTAGAACCAGCCATCGGCCCGTCCGGTGCGCTTCCGCGAAGGGACTGCGCTCGTAGGCGCGCTCGGACATTTCTCCGTGCGGGAAGAGCCTGAAGGCGAAGCCGCTCTCACGCGTCCAGATACGGCCGATCCCGGTATATTCGGAATGAAGCGCGTCGATCGCCGTCGTGACCCGGTCGATCGGCACGCCGAGCCCGTTCAGCCGTTCGGCTAAGCCCGCCAGCAGAACGTCCCAGTCTTCGAGCCGCGCGCCTTCGGCCAGGAGCCAGTCGCGCAGCGCCAATGCGGGCTTGAAAAGCTTCGGATCAAGGTCTCCGATCTCCTCACCCTCCGCATCTGCGCTCGGCCAGGAACAGGCGCGCGGGGGTTGGGGGTCGGGATTGAGCATGTTTCGCAACGTGGTCGCACCATCGGAAGAGCGCAAGCCGAGCTTGTTCATCACGTCGTGATTGCGGCGGGAACGAGTCAATCGGAGGACTCGTTGATTCGCCCGAGTCGCGTTATTGTAGTGCTCGTAGCGTACGGAGTTGCCAATGGCCCCCCGGTCCAACTGGAAGGGTTACCTCAAGCTCTCGCTTGTGTCCTGTCCCGTCCAGCTCTTTCCGGCGACGACCACGAAGGATCGAGTAGCCTTCCACCTGCTCCATCGCGACACCGGGAACCGCCTTCGGCGCAAGCTCGTCGATCCGGACACGGACGAGGCGGTCGAGTCGGACGAACAGGTGAAGGGCTACCAGGTCGCCAAGAACGAGTACGTGATCCTCGAGGAGGAGGAGATCGACTCGGTGGCGATCGAATCGACCCACACGATCGACATCGAGACCTTCGTCCCTCGCACCGAGATCGACGAGACGTTTCTCGACACACCCTATTATCTCACGCCCGACGGGAAGATGGGCGAGGAAGCTTTCGCGGTCATCCGCGATGCAATGCGCGAGAAGGGCGTGGTCGGCATCGGCCGCGTCGTCCTGTACCGGCGTGAGCGTCCGATCCTGCTGGAACCGCGCGGGAAGGGCCTCGTGGCGACCACCCTGCGCTATGCCTACGAGGTCCGGAAGGACGAGGATTACTTCGAGGATATCGGCGAGCCGGCCGTGTCCGAGGAGATGCTCGACCTCGCGACCCACATCATCGGCCGGAAGCTGTCCCACTTCGACCCGAAGCGGTTCGAGGATCGCTACCAGAACGCATTGCTCGAGTTGATCAAGGCTAAGCAGACGCACGAGCCTGTCAGGCCGACCACATCGGCCCCTCGGCCCGCCAACGTGGTCAGCCTCATGGATGCCCTGCGCCGGTCGATCTCGGCCGAGCAGGACAACGCCAAGGAGGCACCAAAATCCGAGAAGGCACCATCCGCGCGCGCAAAGGCGGGCAAGGCCCCCGCCGAAGCTGACGCTCCGAAGACAGCCACTCGGGAAAAGCCCAAACCGGCTGCAGCCCCAGCGGTCCGCCATGCTGCGGCGAAAGCCTCGCCGAGGCTCAAGAAGGCGGGCTGAAGCCGCCTCGGCTCACTCGACGATCGCCCCGTAGACAAGCTGACGCATCATGCGGCGGCAATGCTCCCGCCGCCCTGGCGCCTGGACCATGACAAGCGCGTAGAGCTCCTCGCGCGGATCGACCCAGAAACCCGTGCCGCCGAGACCTTCCCAGTAATAGTCGCCGGCGGAGCCGGGGAAGCTCGCGATCCCGTCCTGCCGCCGCACCGCGAAACCGAGCCCGAACCCATACCCGTCCGGCAGGATGTCCGGCATGATCCGGATTTCCGGCCCGAGGTGATCGGACGCCATGTAGGCGAGCGTCTTTGGCGAGAGTACGCGGGTGCCGTCGAGCTGGCCGCCGGACGCGAGCATGTGCAGGAAGCGCGCGTAGTCCGAGGCCGTCGAGGCGAGCCCGCCGCCGCCATTCTCCATCGCGACCTCCTTCGCGACGTCGAGGAGGACCTGCGGCTCCCCTGTTTCCGGGTCCGTCAGGTAGGCCTGTGCGATGCGGGGCTGATAGTTCGGCGGCACCAGGAAGCCCGTCTCCATCATGCCGAGCGGCTCGAACAGGCGCGTCCGAAGCGCGACTCCGAGGGATAGGCCGGTGACCACCTCGATGACCCGGCCGATCAGGTCGGTCGAGCGGCTGTAGTTCCACTCCGTACCGGGATGGGCGACGAGAGGAAGCGTGGCGAGGAGGGCCGCCTGTTCCGCGTTCCCGAGGCTCCGGCGCCCGGCTTGCGCCTCGGCGTATGCTTTCTGGACCGGTCCATCGTCCATCCACTCATAGGTCAGGCCCGAGGTGTGGCGAAGGAGGTCGTGGACCGTGATGTCCCGGGCCGGGGCGACGAGTTGCACCCCGCCGTCCCGCTCGATCCGCAC
>CAXUKK010000311.1:0-4119 GCA_964251455.1 uncultured Enterovirga sp. | reverse complement strand
CGACGCCTGGTTCGTCGGTTACACGGGCAGCCTCGTCGCGGGCGTATGGCTCGGCAACGACGACGGCACGCCGACCAAGAAGGTGTCCGGCGGCAACCTGCCCGTCGAGATCTGGAGCCGGTTCATGAAATCCGCCCTGCAGGGCACGCCGTCCGTCGGGCTGCCCGGCTCGCCGGGCGTCCGCATGGCGTCGGCCGCGGGTGCCCGCACGTCGCGGAGCGCGGCCGGTCAGCCGCCCGGCCCCGACCCGCTGACGGAGCTGTTCGGGAAGCTGTTCGGGAACTGACCTCAGACCCGGTGCAGCGCGACGGCCGCGAGGCCTGAGGCGAAGAGCAGCGTCAAGGCCATCGGCAGCGCGCCCGCATCGTGGAAGATGCTCACCGGGAGCGTGAAGATCGCACCAAACAGCATCGCGACGAAGCCGTACAGGCTCGAGGCCGAGCCGGCCGCGTCCGGATCGACGTTCATCAGGCCCGCGACCGCGTTCGGTCCCATGATCCCGACTCCGACCGCGTAGCCGAAGAGCGGAAGAACCAGCGACCAGATGGACAGACCGCCGGTCAGGAGGAGGCTCGTCAGCACGATCGCCGAGGCGAGGCAGATCAGGTTGCCGCGCTGCGCCGCGACCCGCACCTCGGCGCGCCCGCCGACGAGGCGCACCAGCGCGGAGCCGACGGCCATCCCGACCGTCACGAACAGGCACCAGAGCCCGACCTCTTGCGAGGATCGGCCGAGCAGGTTGCCGATCAGGAACGGCGCGACGGCGAGAAAGGAGTAGAGGCTCGTGCCACCGCACGAGCCCGCGACCGTGTAGCGGCGGAACTTCGCCGAGCGGGCAAGCCGCGCATAACCGCCGAAGATCGCCCGGATGCCAGGCAGCGCGATCGGCTTCCGGTTCGTCTCCGGGAGGGTCAGGATCACGAGCGCGAGGAGAACCGCCACGAGCAGCGCCAGGGCGACGAAGATGGCGCGCCAGCCGAAGCTCGTATCGATGAACCCGCCGATCGCCGGCGCGAGCGCGGGCGTCATCGACATGGCCATCGTCAGAAGCGCGAGTTGCTTCGCGGCGTCCTGGCCGGAGGACACGTCGCGCACCATCGCGCGCCCGATGACGAGCGAGCCGCAGCCGCCGAGCGATTGCAGGATGCGGGCGGATATCAGGCCGCCGATCGACGCGGCCGGGACGGCGAGCAGGAAGCCGATCAGGTACAGCACCAGGCTCACGATGATCACGGGCCGGCGGCCGAAGCGGTCGGAGATCGGCCCGTAGACGAGTTGCCCTGCCGCAAGCCCGACGAGGTAGAGCGTGATCGTCAGTTGCATCGCGCCCGGCGACGCGCCGAGGTCGGCCCCCGCCTGCGGCAGCGCGGGCACGAAGATGTGCATCGCCAGCGTGCCCGTCATCGTGATGGCGACGAGCAGCGCGATGCTGGCGGAGGAGGGATTGCCGAAAGGCGGCCTCGTGAGGAACGACCGCATGACCCGTTTTAGCATCGGGCAGGGAGCGGGCAAGTCGCGCGCCATAACGCACGCCTGCAAGCGGGGCTGCCCTGCGCTCCGTGCCGGCAGCGCCCGTCAGGTCAGGCGCATGATCTGCCGAGCGATGCCAGGCCCTCGTCCAGGAGGTCCGCCACGTTCGGAATCCCGAGAAGGTAATCGGCCGTGTCGCCCTGCTCGCGCTCTCGTGCAGTCCGCAGCGCCTCGGTCCACTCCTCAGCCTCGAAATCGCCGCGGCCAATCCAGACGATCGCCACGAGATCGTGCCGCTCGTCGTCGTTCAGCCCGGCGATGAACTCGCGGATCTCCTCCTCCGTCGGATCGTCCCCGCCCTCGCTCAAGACGCCGGCCATGCCGTCGTCGATCGCGTTCGAGCCGGAATCGGGATCGGTCAACCCATCTTTGACGTCGACCGCGCGAGCTCTCAGGATGAGCTCGCAAACCTTATCCAACGCGATGTCCATGAATCTCGTCTCCCTGTCGCCGGACATGAACCCGCGACGGAAGCGGTGGTTCAGTCACCGGCCGTAGCGAAGCAACCTGCGAACAGCATCCTGAAACCATGACGAGCTTGTTGGCCGAGTCAGTCGGCGCCGCAGCGGCGCTCCTCACGACGTTCTGCTGGGTGCCGCAGGCGATCCGGACGGTCCGCCTGCGCGACACGCGGGCCATCTCGCTTCCGGCGCAGATCGCCTTCGCGGCCGGCCTGGCGCTCTGGCTGGTCTACGGCGTGATGATCGCAAGCTGGCCTTTGATCGGCGCGAACGCCGTGAGCCTGACGCTGGTCTCGACGATCATCGCCACCAAGCTGCGCTACGGCTGAAGATGGGGGCCGTCCGGGGCCTCCCGCATGGCGCGGCCAGCCGTCAGGACGAACAGCACCGCCATCGCGAGGAGCCCGCCCGGCACATGGCCGAAAAAGGCGAGCGCCCTGGTCGCGACGGGAACCAGCCAGGCGAAGGCGAGCGCGGTCACCTCCCAGCGGCGGAACCCGTGCCGGAGCCCATGCGCCACGATGAAGGCCATGGCGGGTCCGAGAAGGACGAGGTCGTAATCCAGGAGGTAGGGCGTGGCGAGAAGCGACCCGATCAGGAGGCAGGCGGCCCGCAGGCGGAAAGGCGCCTGCACGAACCAGAGCCATGTGGTCACGGCCACGGCCGCTGCCGATACGGCAGCCTGGATGGCGTAACCGAGCGAGACGGAGCCGCCGAGCATGCGCACCCATGAGAACGCGCTCTGGATCTTGTACCAGCCTGTTCCTCCGGCCTCGAGGACCACCGTACGGGTGAGTTCGGTGGAAGCCAGGAACGCCGTCCAGACGTCAGGGCCGAACAGGACGAGGGTCGCGAGCGTCAGAATGGCAACCGACGCGGCAGCGCCGAGGATCGTGCGCCAGTAGCCGCCAGCAGCCAGCGCAAGAGGCAGGATGATGCCGAATTGCGGCTTGTAGGCGAGGCAGCCGAACAGCAATCCCGCGACGATCGGACGATTGTCGAGCAGCAGGAGGCCGCCGCCGAACAGGGCGGCCGTGAGAAAGGCGTTGTGCCCGTGCGCCACGCACACGAACACGACCGGAGCCGCAAGGGCTGCGAAGAGCGCGTCGGCGCGGGGCAGGATGCGCCATATGACGGCGAGCGCGGCCGCGAGTGTCGTCGCCTGCCAAACGGCAAGCGAGACGAGATACGACATCGACCCGAGCGCCGCCGCGACCAGCAGGAAGAACGGCGGATAGTGCCAGCCGAAGAACGGGACGGCCTCCGTCCCATGCGCCAGTTTCTCGGCGCGACCGAGCAGCGTCCAGTCATAGACATCCGCCGCCCTCCCCTCCAGCACCATGCGGCCGGCGCTCCAGAGAAGCGTGAAATCCGTTCCGAGCGGCGTCCCCCCGGCATCGAGCGTGCCGTAGGCGCCTGTCCGGCCCAGCAGGGCCGAGAGCACGAGCGCGGCCGAGGTCACGAACGCTACGGCTGCGGCGATCCGAAGTGCCGTCCCCGTCAGCCAGGTGCCCGCAGCGAAACGCTCCATCTGTGCTCGTGCCGGCCTTTGGGGAGAAGGCCGCAAGCCTGACCCTCCCGGCTTACCGCGCGGCTAACGCGGGCGCGATTGATTAACCCCGTGGAGCTTTCGTTCAACTTAGCGTCAACCATTCTGGTTCAGGGTTTGCGCCCGACCGGAGTGACTGCGTGAGTTCTGTTCTCGCCCCGAGCACGACCTATGCCCCGGATGCCCCGAGCCAGGCGCTTGGATCATCTCAGCCCTTTTTGGCTCTTGGTCGACGGCTGTTCGGCATGAGCCTCCCGCGGTTCCTCGCCGTCGGTTCTGTCGGGCTCACGGTCGACGCGCTGGTCTTCTCGGCATGCTCGACTTTGGGTTCATCTGACGCCCTGGCACGGATCGTGTCTCTCGCCGTCGCCACCATCCTGACCTGGCGCCTCAATCGCCGCTTCACGTTCCGATCGAGCGGCAGGGCCGCGCATGCAGAGGCCGCGCGATACATCTGCGTCGCCCTGTGTGCCGTGGGCCTCAATCTCGCGGTGTTTCTCACGATCCGCAGCGTTGCGCCGGCCCTGCCCGCGCTGTTCGGACTTTTCACCAGCGCCGTGTTTGCGGCGGGCTTCTCCT
>CAXUKK010000310.1:0-4129 GCA_964251455.1 uncultured Enterovirga sp. | reverse complement strand
CTGGTGGTCTTCGTGGGCAGCCTCTTCGCCGAATTCATCGCGAACGATCGGCCGATCCTGGTCAGCTACAAGGGCGCCATCCTGTACCCCTTCGCGGTCGATTACCCGGAGGAGACCTTCGGGGGCTTCCTGGCCGTCACGGATTACCGCGACCCGGTGATCGCGAAGGAGATCAACGAGAACGGCTGGATGCTCTGGCCGCCGATCCGCTTCTCCTACACGACGCACAATCTCGACCTCCCCGTGCCGGCGCCGTCCGCGCCGACCTGGATGTTGTCCGACGCGCAATGCCGCCCGGCAGCCGAGAAGGCCGGCAAGCAGCCGCTACCGGGGCAGGCCTGCCGGGCGATCGAGCCGAACTGGCTCGGGACGGACGACCAGGGCCGCGACGTCGTCGCCCGCCTGATCTACGGCGTGAGGCTGTCCATCCTGTTCGGCCTCATCCTGGCGACGATCTCGTCCGCGATCGGCATCGTGGCCGGCGCGATCCAGGGCTATTTCGGCGGCTGGACCGATCTCGTCATGCAGCGCTTCATCGAGATCTGGACCTCGCTGCCGTCGCTCTATCTCCTGATCATCATCTCCTCGATCATCACGCCAAGCTTCCTCGTTCTCCTCGGCATCCTGCTGCTGTTCGAGTGGGTGTCGCTCGTCGGCGTGGTGCGGGCCGAGTTCCTGCGCGGCCGCAACTTCGAATATGTCCGCGCCGCCAGGGCGCTCGGGCTCGGCAACGTCACGATCATGTTCCGGCATCTCCTGCCGAACGCCATGGTCGCGACCCTGACCTTCCTGCCGTTCAACCTGAACGGCTCGATCGCGACCCTGACCTCGCTCGATTATCTCGGCTTCGGCCTGCCGCCCGGTTCGCCCTCGCTCGGCGAGTTGCTGGCCCAGGGCAAGGCGAACCTGCAGGCGCCCTGGCTCGGTCTCACGGGATTCGTGGTGATCGCCTTCGTGCTGTCGCTCCTCATCTTCATCGGCGAGGCGGTGCGGGACGCTTTCGACCCGAGGAAGACGTTGGGCTAAGATAAGGGACAAGGAGCGTCGCCGTGGAAGAAATCGAGCGAGAGGGGTACCCGGTTACTCGGCTGCCAGCCGACCTGCGGCCAGAAGGGGCTCAGTCCGCGACGGTTCGCGTTAGTACTCCGTCCAGTCCTCCGCGATCCAACAGGGCCGCCGCGGATTTTTTCCATCGCGTGACGTTGTTGGTCCCGATTGGCGACGACCCGGTGGCTCGCGTCAGATCGCTGAGAGATCAAGGTGGCGCCTGAGACTCGCGTCTACCTCGATACGAGCATCCTGATCGAGCTTGTGGAAGGAAGAAGCGTCGCTCGAGATTGTCTTGTTGATGTGATCAAAGCAGCGCCGCCCTCGCCGTCGCGGTTCGTCACCAGCGAACTCTCCCTGGCTGAGGTGCTGGTCAAGCCGATGGAACTCGGCCGCTCCGATCTACTCGAGGCGTATGAGGAGCTTCTGACCCCGGGAGACCTAATCGACATCGCTCCGATCGATCGCCCCGTCCTGCGAGGTGCCGCCTATCAGAGATGTCGCAATCCTGGCCTCAAGCTGATGGACGCGATCCACCTCGCGACCGCAGGACGGGCGCGGTGCACACACGTGCTCACCAACGACCGACGGCTTCGCGGATCAGGAGATCATTCTACCGTGAGATTGACCGAACCGGAGCTTGCAAGCCTGGCGACGCTCCTGATGGCTGCGAGATGATCTCACCCCTCCTCTCCGTCCAGGATCTCTCCGTCGCGTTCCGCCAGGACGGCGCCGATGCGCACGCCGTGGACCACGTCTCGTTCGACGTGATGCCGGGCGAGACGGTCGCGCTTGTCGGCGAGTCGGGATCAGGCAAGTCGGTCACGGCGCTGTCAATTCTGAAGCTGCTGAACTACCCGGCCGCGCATCACCCATCGGGACGCATCCTGTTCGAGGATCGCGACCTTCTCGCCATGAGTGAGGACCAGATTCGCCGCGTTCGGGGCAACGACATCACCATGGTCTTCCAGGAGCCTATGACGTCCCTGAACCCGCTCCACACGATCGAGCGGCAGATAGGCGAGATCCTCTCGATCCACCGCGGGCTGTCCGGCCGGTCCGCACGCGTTCGCGTGCTCGAGCTGCTGAAGCTCGTCGGCGTTCGCGAGGCGGAGAGCCGGCTCGGCGCCTATCCGCATCAGCTCTCGGGCGGCCAGCGCCAGCGCGTGATGATCGCCATGGCGCTTGCGAACGAACCGAAGCTGTTCATCGCGGACGAGCCGACGACGGCCCTCGACGTCACGGTGCAGGCCCAGATCCTGGCGCTCCTGGCCGACCTCAAGGCCCGGCTCGGGATGGCGATGCTGTTCATCACCCATGACCTCGGCATCGTGCGCAAGATCGCGGACCGGGTCTGCGTGATGACCAAGGGTCAGATCGTCGAGACGGGCACCGTTGCCGAGGTGTTCGGCAACCCGCAGCATGCCTATACGCGCCGGCTCCTCGCGGCCGAGCCGAAGGGCAGGGCTGCCGCCGTTCCGATGAGCGCGCCGTTCCTGATCCAGGCCGGGCCGCTCAAGGTCTGGTTCCCGATCCGGCGTGGCTTCCTGCGCAAGACCGTCGGGCACGTGAAGGCTGTCGACGGTGTCTCGGTCACCGTCCGCGAAGGCGAAACGGTCGGGATCGTCGGCGAATCCGGCTCGGGCAAGACGACGCTCGGCCTTGCCCTCCTCAGGCTGATCCGCTCGGACGGGCCGATCTCCGTTCTCGGCCGCGACATCGAGGGGTTGGCCGCAAAGGCATTGCGGCCCCTGCGCAAGGAGATGCAGGTCGTCTTCCAGGACCCTTATGGCTCGCTGTCACCCCGGATGTCGGTGGCCGAGATCGTCGCCGAAGGCCTGACCGTCCAGCACCGGGGCATGTCGCGCGCCGCGCAGCGCACGGCCGTCGCTCGGGCGCTCGACGATGTCGGGCTCGACCCCGCCACCATGGATCGCTACCCGCATGAATTCTCCGGCGGCCAGCGCCAGCGCATCGCGATCGCGCGCGCCATGGCGCTGCAGCCGAAACTGGTGATCCTCGACGAGCCGACCTCGGCGCTCGACATGTCGGTCCAGGCCCAGATCGTCGAATTGCTGCGCCGGCTGCAGCGCGAGCGCGGCCTCGGCTACCTGTTCATCAGCCACGATCTGAAGGTGGTGCGCGCGCTCGCGAACCGCATCCTGGTGATGCAGAACGGCATCGTGGTCGAGGAGGGCTCGACCGAGGACATCTTCGACCGGCCGCAGACCGAGTATACGCGCGCCCTGTTCGCCGCTGCCTTCGGGCTCCAGGCCGTGGCGGCGGATGCCGTGCGGGAATGAGCCGTGCGCTTCTGATCGTGCTCGACTCGGTCGGCATCGGCGGCGCGCCGGATGCGGCGGCTTACGGCGATGCCGGATCGGACACGCTCGGCCACATCGCTGAATCCTGCGCGGGCGGTGCAGGCGACCGCGATGGGCTCCGGTCCGGACCTCTGCGGCTGCCGCATCTGGCGAGCCTCGGGCTGGGGCTCGCCTGCGAGGCCTCGACCGACCGCATGCCACCCGGCCTTGCCGCCGATGAACTCAGCGGTGCCTGGGGCGTCGGCACCGAGACTTCCCGGGGCAAGGATACACCGTCCGGCCATTGGGAGCTTGCCGGCGTGCCGGTCGAATTCGACTGGGGCTATTTTCCCGACGCCCGGCCCGCCTTCCCGCCCGGTCTCGTGCGCGATCTGGTGGCGCAGGCGTCCCTGCCCGGCATTCTCGGCGATTGTCACGCGTCCGGCACGGCCATCATTGACGCGCTCGGGGCGGAGCACATGCGATCGGGCAAACCGATCTGCTACAGCTCGGCCGACAGCGTGTTCCAGATTGCCGCGCACGAGGACACGTTCGGTTTGGAGCGGCTCTACGGGACCTGCCGCATCGCGCGTGCGCTCTGCGATCCGCTCCGCATCGGTCGCGTCATCGCCCGGCCCTTCACGGGCTCGGCCGAAACCGGTTTCGCCCGCACCCATAACCGCCGGGATTTCGCCGTCGAGCCGCCGGCCCATACGCTTCTCGACGCGCTGACCAGGGCAGGCCGGACGGTCGTCAGCGTGGGCAAGAGCGGCGGCATC
>CAXUKK010000309.1:0-4151 GCA_964251455.1 uncultured Enterovirga sp. | reverse complement strand
GATTGAGGCCGCCGAGCGGTGTGTGAGCGAGACCTGGGTATGGATGCGCGTCTGATCGACAAGTCGAAGCTGCCGAGCCGATACGTCACGGAAGGCCCTGCCCGCGCTCCGCACCGCTCCTACCTCTATGCGATGGGTCTGACGAAGGAGCAGATCCATCAGCCGCTGATCGGTGTCGCGAGCTGCTGGAACGAAGCCGCGCCCTGCAACATCTCGTTGATGCGGCAGGCGCAGGCCGTGAAGAAGGGCGTCGCATCGGCCGGCGGCACGCCCCGTGAATTCTGCACCATCACCGTGACCGACGGCATTGCGATGGGTCATGCCGGCATGCGGGCTTCGCTGCCCTCGCGCGAGGTCATCGCGGATTCCGTCGAGCTGACGATGCGCGGCCACGCCTATGACGCGCTGGTCGGCCTTGCGGGCTGCGACAAGTCCCTGCCGGGCATGATGATGGCCATGGTGCGCCTCAACGTGCCGGCGATCTTCATCTATGGAGGGTCGATCCTGCCCGGCTCGTTCCGCGGCAGGCCTGTCACGGTCCAGGACCTGTTCGAGGCGGTCGGCAAGCACTCCGTCGGGGACATGTCCGATGCCGATCTCGACGAGCTGGAGCAGGTTGCCTGTCCGTCGGCCGGCGCCTGCGGCGCGCAGTTCACGGCGAACACGATGGCCACCGTGTCCGAGGCGATCGGCCTGGCGCTGCCGTATTCTGCCGGCGCGCCGGCGCCCTACGAGATCCGCGACCGGTTCTGCGCCACCGCCGGCGAAATGATCGTCGAGCTCATCGCCAAGAACATCCGTCCGCGCGACATCGTCACCCGCAAGGCGCTCGAGAATGCCGCAACCGTCGTCGCGGCGTCCGGCGGCTCGACGAATGCGGCGCTCCACCTGCCCGCCATCGCGCACGAGGCCGGGATCGAGTTCACGCTGTTCGACGTCGCCGAGATCTTCAAGCGGACGCCGTACATCGCCGACCTGAAGCCGGGCGGCCGCTACGTCGCCAAGGACATGTTCGAGGTCGGCGGCATCCCGCTCCTCATGAAGACGCTGCTCGACCATGGCTTCCTCCACGGCGATTGCCTGACGGTCACGGGCCGCACGATCGCCGAGAACATGGCCAAGGTGCAGTGGAACGACGACCAGGACGTCGTCTACCCGGCGAACAAGCCGATCACCGCGACCGGGGGCGTCGTCGGCCTGCGCGGCAACCTCGCGCCCGAGGGGGCGATAGTGAAGGTCGCCGGCATGGCCGCCGATCATCAGGTCTTCACAGGCCCGGCACGCTGCTTCGACAGCGAGGAGGCCTGTTTCGAGGCCGTCAGGACGCGCACCTACAAGGAGGGTGACGTCCTCGTCATCCGCTACGAGGGCCCGCGCGGCGGTCCTGGCATGCGTGAGATGCTCTCCACCACGGCTGCGCTGTACGGCCAGGGCATGGGCGACAAGGTGGCGCTGATCACGGACGGTCGCTTTTCCGGCGCCACCCGCGGTTTCTGCGTCGGCCATGTCGGGCCGGAAGCGGCTGTCGGCGGCCCGATCGCGCTCCTGCGCGACGGCGACATGATCACGCTGGACGCCATCCAGGGCACGCTGGCGGTCGACCTGTCGGACGAGGAACTCGCCCGGCGGCGCGCCGAGTGGAAGGCGCCCGAGCGCCCGCCGCTCTCGGGCTATCTCTGGAAATATGCTCAAGGGGTCGGGAACGCGCTCAACGGCGCTGTCACGCATCCGGGTGGCGGCAAGGACATCGCGACCTATGCGGACGTATAGGCCGCTTCTTCTCTCGGTTCTGAGTTTCGCCATGCTGTCGGCGAGCCCGGTCCTGGCGAGCGATGCGACGACGCCGCGGGTGGGCGGCGCCCGCGCGACGTCCCTGCCGGACGCCTATGGCTCGGCAAAGGACGCTCTGCGGTCCGGTGTCCGGAACTACAATGCGGGCGACAAGGCGGCGGCCGCGAAGGCCCTCGAATACGCGGCCGACCAGGGCTACGCCCTAGCGTCTTGGAAGCTCGGCCGAATGTATGCCGAGGGCGACGGCGTTCCGCGCGACGACCTCAAGGCGTTCGAGTACTTCTCCCGCATCGCGGACGAGAACGCGGACGAGGCGCCGGACTCCGCCCGCGCCAGCGTGGTGGCGAGCGCCTTCGTCTCGCTCGGCACCTACTTCCTCGACGGCATCAAGAATAGCTACGTCTCGGTCAATCCCGAGAAGGCCGCGGAACTCTACCTCTACGCCGCCTCATATTTCGGCGATCCGAACGCGCAGTTCAGCCTCGCGCAGCTGTACCTCGCCGGAAGCGGGGTCGAGCGCGACGAGCGGCAGGCCGCCCGCTGGTTCAATCTGGCGGCCGAGAAGGGGCATTCCGGCGCGCAGGCGCTGCTTGGACGCATGCTGCTGAACGGCCAGGGCGTGCCGCGCGAGCGGGCGCGGGGCCTGATGTGGCTCATGCTTGCCAAGGAAGCCGCGGATCCGAAGCGCGACGGCTGGATCTGGACCCTCCATTCCGAAGCGCTCGAGTCGGCAAGCGAGAGCGATCGGCGGACTGCGACAGCCTTCCTGGAGCGTTTCCAGACGAAGCGCCGCTAGTCCTTGGACAGCCGAGACCGCCTGCATCTGGCGATCGCCGCGCTGGCTCTCGGTCTGATACTTGCCGCCTGGTGGCTGATGAGCGAGCTCGATCGCCGGGGCAAGCTCGAACAATGCCTGATGGCACGCCGCCGCGACTGCGCAAACTACTCCAGCCCTTGAGAGCTCACTCCTCCATGGGAGCGGAGGCCGGCTCTCGCGCGCTTTCATGAAGGTAGCGCGGGATCATCTTCCGGGCGGTCAGGGCAGCATAGACGCCGGCTCCGATGGCAGCGGCACCGATGCCGAGGACAAGAGCCGTCCCGGACGGGAGCAGGCGGCCAACAGGCAGCCCACCCAAGCCGTTGGCGATCGCATCCTCGGCCTTCCGGCGGTTCGCCTCACGCACATGAAGGCGGACTTCGAGGCTTTCGGCGTCGAGCCTCTCGACCTCGATGCTGTTGCGCGCGAAGCCGGCCTGCGACAGGCACCCGGCGATCTCGTGCGCCGCCTCGAGCGAGGCCGCAGGCGCCCTCACGACCGTCATCCCCTTGTGCGCCATCATCTGTCTCCAACTCGTCCGAGCACACACAATAGAGGCCGTGGAGGTTGGTTCCGGGTGCTCGGCAAGGCCCGTCGAGACGGCTCAGGCGATTGGAAGATCGAGGGTCACCGAGACGGGCACGTGGTCCGACGGTTTCTCCAGCGCCCGCATGCGCTTGTGGATCTCCACGCCGGTCAGCCGGTCGGCAGCCTGCGGGGAGAGCAGCAGATGGTCGATGCGGATGCCCCGGTTCTTCTGCCAGGCACCCGCCTGATAATCCCAGAACGTGTAGAGGCCGGGGCTGTCGTCGCAGGCCCGCAGGGCATCCGTGTAGCCAAGCGTGAGGAGCCGGCGATAGGCGGCGCGGCTCTCCGGCTGCATCAGGGCGTCGTTGGCCCAGGCTTCCGGATCGGACACGTCCTTAGGCTCGGGTATCACGTTGTAGTCGCCAGCGAGGATTGTCGGCTCCTCCAGCGCCAGGAGCTCGGCCGCATGCCGGTGCAGCCGCTCCATCCAAGCGAGCTTGTAGGGGAATTTCTCCGTCCCGATCGGGTTGCCGTTCGGCAGGTAGATCGAGGCGACGCGGACCGAGCCGCCGGCGGGGAGCGAGATGACGGCTTCCAGATAGCGCGACTGAGCGTCCTCGTCGTCGCCCGGCAGTCGCGGCGTCACGTCCGCGAGGGGCAAGCGGGAGAGGATCGCCACCCCGTTGAAGCCCTTCTGTCCGTGCACCGCCATGTTGTAGCCGAGGTCGGCGACCTCCATTCGCGGGAACGCCTCGTCCACGCACTTGATCTCCTGCAGGCAGAGCACGTCGGGCTTCACCTCCGTCAGGAACTTCTGCAGGTGAGCCAGGCGCTGCTTCACCGAGTTCACATTCCAGGTCGCGATAAGCATGCGCTTCCTTCGTCCGGATCATCCGCCGCGACCCGCCTTCGGTGCTGAACCGGGCTCTCGGGCCCGGGTCAAGTCCAACGATCTTCACTGAAGCGCTGCGCGCGGGTGGCGCGGCATATACCCACCGCTGGCTGAGCGCTGTTG
>CAXUKK010000308.1:529-4190 GCA_964251455.1 uncultured Enterovirga sp. | reverse complement strand
GGCGCCCGGCGGGCTACTGATATAGGGCGACCGGCTGGAACGCCCTGATCAGGTCGCCGTCGAGCTTGCCGACCATGCTTTCCAAAACCTCGTACGCCTTGGCACGAGACAACGGCGCCTTGTACGGCCGCTCCTCGATGAGGGCAGAGAAGATGTCCGATATCGTCATCAGACGGACGAGGTCCGGGACCTCGTCTCCGGCCAGGCCGTCCGGGTATCCCGACCCGTCCAGCATCTCGTGGTGATGCAGAACCACGTTCAGGGTTTCCGGCGAGAAATCGTCGCCATTTCCGGCCAGCGTGTCATATCCGAGCCGGGGATGCTCCCGAATCTGCAACATCTCCTCGTCGGTGAGGCGTCCGGGCTTGTCGAGAATGGCGAGCGGGATATGCGCCTTGCCGACGTCATGCACGATCGCGGCGCGCGCCACACGGCGCTGGTCGCCGAGGCTCATCCCGAGATGCTGGGCGAACGATACCGCGATCCCCGTGACCGACAGGCAGTGCCGGTAGCTTTGGGAGTGGTGGTGACGGACCGCGTCCAGCCATCCTTTCAGGCTCGCCACCCTGAGAGCCTCGATCGTCGGCTCTTCTTGCGCGGCGACGTCGTCGAGCCGGAGTGTTGTTCCTGACGGCGCCCCCTCGAACATCTTCCCGACGACGGCGTGAGCACAGGAAATGCCGGCTTTCAGGGTCTTGCCGAGGCCCGAAATATCGCGATCGAAGCTCCTGGCGAACACGTCCCTGAAGTGCGCGAGGATCTTCTCCGGATCGAGAGGCCGCGAGATCGTATCCGTCGCGCCGAGCGCGCCCGCCTCCACGATCCCGAGCGACCTGCCGTTGTTCAGGACGACCACGCGCGGGACATGCCTGTAGGCGGGCCGGGCAAGCTCCGCCTGAACGGCCCGGAAGCTGCGGCCGGAATTGATATCGAAGTCGCAGACCACGGCTACTGCAGAGACGGGGCTGTACCGGTCGAGTTCAGAGACATGGACTGCGCGTACCATGGCGATATTTGCCAATAGACGCGCCAGAGTCTGACTGATCTCAGGCTGCTCGAAGACGAACAGCAGGACCCGTTTTCGGTCGAACCCCTCGGCCGCGAACATGAGAAACGCCCCGCCCCACTCAGATCAGACAATCACGCGCCGTCCATCTGTGACACGGGGGAGCTGAGCGTTAGCCTGACCAACTCCATTGAATCTTCGCATTGCTTTTTACCCGGCCTAGGGATGAGCTTGCTGCCAGGTGGCCGCCAGCGTCGTCACGGAGCGCTAATGCGCCGCGTCCCAGTTGTCGCCGGCGCGTGCATCCACGGCGAGCGGGACCTTCAGCTGCACGGCGGGATGCGGTGCTTCTTCCATGACACGCCTGATGACCGTCAGGCTCGCCTCGACCTCGTCCTCCGGAACCTCGAACACGAGTTCGTCGTGGACCTGAAGCAGCATGCGGGCCGAGAGCTTCGCTTCCGCCAGCGCATCGTCCATGCGCACCATGGCGCGGCGGATGATGTCGGCCGCCGTGCCCTGGATCGGCGCGTTGATCGCCTGCCGCTCGACGGCGGCACGGACAGACGCATTGCCGGCCGAGATGTCCGGGTAGTGGCAGGCGCGGCCGAACATCGTCTCGACATAGCCGTGTTCCCGCACGGCCTTCTTGGTCTTGTCCATGTAGTCCCGGATTCCCGGGAAGCGCTCGAAATAGGTGCGGATGTACTGGCCGGCCTCGTCGCGCGGGATCCCGAGCTGGTTGGCGAGACCGAAGGCCGAGATGCCGTACACGATGCCGAAATTGATTGCCTTCGCGCGGCGCCGCACATCGGAGGACATGCCCTCGACCGGCACGCCGAACATCTCGGAGGCCGTGGTGGCGTGGATGTCGATGCCGTCCGCGAACGCCTTCTTGAGCTGCGGAATGTCGGCGATGTCGGCGAGGAGCCGCAGCTCGATCTGGGAGTAATCGGCAGAGATGAGCCTGTGGCCGGCCTCCGGCACGAAGGCCGTGCGGATCTTGCGGCCTTCCTCGGTGCGGATCGGGATGTTCTGCAGGTTCGGGTCGGCGGAGGAGAGCCGGCCGGTCGTCGTCGCCGCGAGCGCGTAGGACGTATGCACGCGCCCGGTCGGCGGGTTCACGTAGGTCGGCAGCGCGTCCGTATAGCTCTTCAGCTTGGTGAGCTGCCGCCACTCGAGGATTTTGCGCGGCAGCGGGTGGTCGGAGCTCTCGGCGAGGTCCTCCAGCAGGCGCGCGCCTGTCGACCACTGGCCCGTCGCGGTCTTCCGCGCGCCCGGCAGGCCGAACTTGCCGAACAGGATGTCGGCAAGCTGCTTCGGGCTGCCGATGGTGAAGCGCTCGCCCGCGACGTCGTACACCTCGTCCTCGACCCGGGCGATCGTCTGCGCGAAATCGCCCGACATGCGCGACAGCATTGTGCGATCGATCCGGATGCCGCGCTCCTCCATGCGGGCGAGCGTCGCGACGAGCGGGCGCTCCAAGGTCTCGTAGACGGCGGTCTTATGCTCGGGCGCGAGACGCGGCTTCAGCACGCGCCAGAGACGGAGCGCCAGGTCAGGACCCTCGGCCGCGTATTCCCGCACCTGGTCCGGTTCGATCGTGTCGAACGCGACCGCTTTGCGGCCCTTGCCGGCGACCTCCTCCAGCGACAGGCAGGTATGCTGCAGGTAGACGCGCGCCAGCTGCTCGAGCGAGTGGCCGGACAGGTTCGGCTTGCCGACATCCAGCGCGTAGGAGAGCAGCATCGTGTCGTCGAGCGGGTTCATCTCGACGCCATGCCGCTTCAGCACGAGCCAGTCATGCTTGATGTTGTGGCCGATCTTGAGCACCGCCTCGTCCTCGAGCAGCGTCTTCAGGCAGGCGAGCGCGTCGCCGAACGGGATCTGGTCGCCCCGGATACCGTTCTCGAACAGGCTCTCGCTGCCGTTCTGCTCGCCGGCCCTGTGGCGGAGCGGCAGGTAGGCCGACTGGCCGGGCTCGAGGCCGAGCGAAAGGCCGATGATGTCCGACTGCATGGGATCGCCCGAGGATGTCTCGACGTCGATGGCGATCCGGGCATTGTCGCGCGCAACCGCGACCCAGCGCTCCAGGTCGGCGAGGCTGCGCAGGGTCAGGAACGTCGTGCGGTCGCAGGGCTGGGACGCAGCCTCCGCCTTTCTTGCCGCAACGAGATTGCCGGGAACCATGAAGCCGGGCTGCGCCGCCGGGCTACCCTTGTCGGGCGGAGGCGCTGAGGCCGGAGCGGCCGAACCGTCGGACTGTGACTCCCCTTCCGCCGCTCCGCCCTGCGGTGCCGGCATCTCGCTCGGGTCGCCATCGAACCAGTGGCCCGCCGTTGCGTCCCAGGGGCGCGCCAGGACGGGATCGGGTTCGACCTCCGCCGGATTCGCGTCGTACAGGTCGGCCACGCGCTTGGTGATCGTCGTGAATTGCAGCGCCTTGGTGAAGGCGAGGAGCCGCTTCGTGTCGAGGTCGGCAAGGCGCGTGTCGCCGATCGGGACGGTCACGGGCGTGGAGCAATCGAGCGTCACGAGCCGCTTCGAGAGGCGGGCGAGTTCGGCATTCTCGACGAGCGCCTCGCGCCGCTTCGGCTGCTTGATCTCCTGCACCCTGTCGAGAAGATCCTCGAGGGTGCCGTATTCCGTGATCAG
>CAXUKK010000308.1:0-519 GCA_964251455.1 uncultured Enterovirga sp. | reverse complement strand
AAATCGTAGAACGTCACGCCGGGCCGGACGACCTGAATGAGGTCCTTGTCGGACGACACGATCAGCACCTCCGCTCCGGCCGAAGAGGCCTGGCACGCATAGGTCGCGATGATGTCGTCCGCCTCGTAGCGGTTCTGCTCGATCGGGATCAGCCCGAAGGCCCTCACGGCATCGCGCATCAGCCGGAATTGGGGCACGAGCTCGGAGGGAGGGTCTGGCCGGTGCGCCTTGTAATCCGGGTAGATTTCCTTGCGGAACGACTGCTCGGTCTTGTCGAAGATGATGGCGAGATGCGTCGGCTTGATGCCGACCGCCCCGTCGCGGATGAACTGCATCAGCTTGGTGGTGAAGAGCCGGACCGCACCCGTCGGCAGGCCGTCGGCCGGGCGCGTGTTGTATTTCCGGTCCTGGTTCATGGACTGGAAATAGGCGCGGAAGACGAAGGAGGAGCCATCGACCAGGAAGACCTGGTCGCCTGGACCGACGGAAGGGCTTGAGCTCATGTCACTGGAGATAGCC
>CAXUKK010000307.1:2520-4222 GCA_964251455.1 uncultured Enterovirga sp. | reverse complement strand
CCCGGGGATGACGGCGGAGTTGCATCGCGGGGACGCCGAAAGGCTCTCACAAAAACTTAGATCGAGCGTTTCGGCGTCCCACGCCCCTCGACCTATTCGGCTCTTTGAACCTTCGCTGGACCAGACCCCGGGCCGGGGAGGGACGGCGCGTGCCTGAATGAAATGCACCACGCGCTCCCTCTCCCCGGCGGTGAGAGGGTTGGGGTGAGGGGGCTGCACCCTCTCCGGACAGGTCTCTCCCCCTCATCCTGGCGCAGCTATCCCCCAGGGCATCTGACCCCTCGTCGAGGCGGCCCCAGCTTGGCAGCCCGGCTCCTCGCTGCAATACTCCGCCTAACTACCGGGGAGGACACCAATGGCAGATGCCACGCCGCGCGTGGTCTCCGCCGCGTCGATCGAATCCGTGACGCTGATCGATGGCGGCCTGGCAGCGATCGTGGACGTGAAGACGCCCGACGACCAGCTCTTCGCCGTGATCATGTCCAAGGCGCTCGCGGCCGAGCTGAAGCAGCGTCTCGCGGACGCGCTTGCCGGGTAGAGCCGGGCCTGCGCCTCAGAGCCGCTTCAGCAGCGCCTGGGCGGCGAGCGGGGCCCTGACCTTGTCGCCCGCGATGAAGAACACGAAGACGTCTCGCGGAACCGGCTCCGGGGCGGCCGGCGTCAGGCGCGGCAGCCCGTCCGGCGCCTCGCCGCGCTCCCAGGCCCTGGCGCGGTCGGCCCACAGGTCGAGCTCCGCCGGCGGGTAGCCGTCCGGCTCCGCCTCGAGGCAGCGCTGCAGCCGCGCATAGACGAAGTCGCCGACCGGATCGGCGATGGACGGATAATCGTCCGATTCCGCGAAGACCGCCGGCACGCCGTGGCGCCGCAGCACCTCGACGAATGTCGGCGTCAGGAAGCTCTCGTGGCGGACCTCGAGCACGTGCCGGAGCGGGCGGCCGCCGCGCTCCTTCGGCAGCTGGGCCAGGAAGGCGTCCACGTCCTCCGGCTCGAACTTCTTCGTCGGCGCGAGCTGCCACAGCAGCGGCCCAAGCTTCGGGCCGAGCTCAAGCACGCCGGAGCCGATGAAGGTCTCGATCGACGGGCCGGCCTCGGCGAGCTTCTTGCGGTTGGTGACGAAGCGGTGGCCCTTGACCGAGAACACGAAGTTCTCCGGCGTCTCGGCCGCCCATTTGCGGAAGCTCTCGGGCGATTGCGTGCGGTAGAAGGTGCCGTTGATCTCGATCGCCGTGACATGCCGGCTGGCATGTTCGAGCTCGCGGGCATGGGGCAGGCCCTTCGGGTAGAAGGTCCCGCACCAGGGCGCGAAGGTCCAGCCGCCGATCCCGACCCTGATCATCGCGCCCGCTCTCCCGCTCCGGCCGCGCGGATCACAAGGCCTGCTCGATCGGCTTCGCCTCCATGCGCTCGGCCGCCTCCACCGGGTGCGCCAGGGCGGCGGCGAGCTTGGTGCGGTCGAGCTCGTTCTCCCAGGCCGAGACGACGACGGTCGCAACGCCGTTGCCGACGAGGTTCGTCAGCGCACGGCACTCGCTCATGAACTTGTCGATGCCGAGCACCAGCGTCATGGCCGCGACCGGCACGGGGTTGTTCGGGATGGCGGCGAGCGTGGCCGCGAGGGTGATGAAGCCCGCGCCCGTGACGCCGGACGCGCCTTTCGAGGTCAGCATCGCGACCGCGATGATCGTCGCGTATTGCCCGAAGG
>CAXUKK010000307.1:0-2510 GCA_964251455.1 uncultured Enterovirga sp. | reverse complement strand
GAACAGCGTCGCCAGCGTCATGTAGATGTTGGTGCCGTCGAGGTTGAACGAATACCCCGTCGGGATCACGAGGCCGACGACGGATTTGGAGGCGCCGAGCCCCTCCATCTTGCCCATCATCTGCGGCAGCACGGATTCGGACGAGGACGTGCCGAGCACGATCAGGAGTTCGTCCTTGATGTAGACGATGAAGCGCAGGATCGAGAACCCGGCCCACCAGGCGATGGCGCCGAGCACGACGAGCACGAAGACGAGGCTGGTCAGGTAGAAGGTGAGCACGAGGCCGATGAGGTTGCCGAGGCTCGCGAGCCCGTACTGGCCGATCGTGAAGGCCATCCCGCCGAACGCCCCCAGCGGCGCGAGCTTCACGACGAGGCCGATGATCTTGAAGAAGATCTGGCCCATCGTCTCGATGGCGTGGTTCACCTGCTGAGTGCGCTCGCCGAGTTGCAGCACGACGACGCCGGTCAGGATGGAGACGAGCAGCACCTGGAGGAGGTCGCCGCCCGCGAAGGCGTCGAAGAAGCTCTTCGGGATCAGCGCCAGGATATGCGCGACGAAGCTGTCCTTCTCGGCCGCCGCCGCGTAGCCCGCGACGGCCTTCGAGTCGAGCGTCGCGAAACCGCGGCCGGGCTGCACGATCTCGCCGACGATGATGCCCACGAGCAGGGCGAGCGTCGAGACCGCCTCGAAATAGACGAGCGCCTTCAGGCCGACGCGGCCGACCTTCTTGAGGTCGCCCATCGACGCGATGCCGTGCACGATCGTGCAGAAGATCACGGGCGCGATCATCATCTTGATGAGCGCGATGAAGGCGTCGCCGAGCCACTTCATCGACTTGGCGAGATCGGGATTGAGCCAGCCGAGCAGGATGCCCAGCGCGATCGCGATCAGGACCTGGATGTAGAGCTGGCGGTACCACGGCGTGTGGACGTGGCCTGCGACGGCGCCGTGCATGGACATTCCTCCCGGCCATCCCGGCCGATCTTCGCCCTGTTCTCACCGAGGAACTCGGCTTCGACAAGAGGCAATGGCGCGCACCGGGCGCACATCTCTGCCGCAAGCGGGGCCCTGGCCTTCCCGCGACCGGCGGCATAATCGTGCAGTGCACAATGCGGAGAGCACGACCATGTCGCTGAAGGGAAGATCGGCAGTCGTCACGGGTTCGACCAGCGGAATCGGGCTCGCCTGTGCGCGGGCTTTCGCGACGGAGGGGGCGAACGTCCTCATCAACGGCTTCGGGGATCCGGCCTCGATCGAGGCGGAGCGCGCCGGGATCGAGCGCGAGTTCGGCGTCCGGGCGATCTACTCGCCGGCCGACATGACGAAGCCCGCCGAGATCGCGGCCATGATCGCGCTGGCGGAGGCGGAGTTCGGCGGCATCGACATCCTGGTCAACAATGCCGGGGTCCAGCACGTCTCGCCGGTGGAGGACTTCCCCGTCGAGAAGTGGGACCAGATCATCGCGATCAACCTCTCCTCGGCCTTCCACACCATCCGGGCCGCCGTCCCGGGCATGAAGGCGCGCGGCTGGGGCCGCATCATCCAGACGGCGTCGGCGCATTCGCTCGTCGCGTCGCCCTTCAAGGCCGCCTATGTGAGCGCCAAGCACGCCATCGCGGGGCTGACGAAGACGGTCGCGCTGGAGCTCGCGACGCACAAGATCACGGTGAACTGCATCTCGCCCGGCTATGTCTGGACGCCGCTCGTCGAGAAGCAGATCCCGGACACCATGAAGGCGCGCGGGCTGACCAAGGAGCAGGTCATCAACGACGTCATCCTGGACGCCCAGCCGACCAAGGAATTCGTCACGGCCGAGCAGGTCGCAGCGCTCGCCGTATTCCTCTGCTCGGACGCCGCCGCGCAGATCACGGGCGCGAACCTGTCCATCGACGGCGGCTGGACTGCCGCATGACCGGGCGACCCGGCGACGCGGACCGGATCCTCGGCCTCGCGGGACCAAAGGCCGAGAAGACCGTCGCGCTGGCGCTCCAGGGCGGAGGCGCGCACGGGGCGTTTACCTGGGGCGTGCTCGACAGGCTGATCGAGGACGGGCGCCTCGCCTTCGAGGCGGTGACGGGCGCGTCCGCCGGCTCCATGAACGCCGTCGTGATGGCGGATGGCTGGCGGGAGGGAGGGCCGGACGGCGCGCGCACCAAGCTCGAGAGCTTCTGGCGCAAGGTGAGCCTCGACGGCAACCTGAACGATCCGCAACGGCGCATCTTCGACCGGGTGCTCGGCTTCTGGTCGATCGCCGGCGGGGTCGAGAACCCCTGGGTGAAGCTCTGGCAGGGAACGCTCACGCCGTATCTGGCCAATCCGCTCGACATCAACCCGCTCCGCGACGTCCTGGAGAGCATGGTCGATTTCCAGCGCCTCCGTCAGGCCGACGTAAAACTGTTCATCGCGGCCACGTCCGTCTGGACCGGCAAGATCCGGGTCTTCGAGACGAAGGAGCTGGAGGCGGCTCATGTCATGGCTTCCGCCTGCCTGCCGACCCTGTTCCGGGC
>CAXUKK010000306.1:0-4230 GCA_964251455.1 uncultured Enterovirga sp. | reverse complement strand
GGACCGGCTCGTCTATCGATCCTTCAGCGAGCCGCGGGCGGGCGGCGGCAACGGCACGAGCGTCGCGCGCGGCAGGCTCGTCGAGGAAGGCGGCCAGGCGCGGCTCGAGGATGTGGCGGTCGTGTTCCGGCAGATGCCGTCCTGGCCGAACAACATGCATTTCGGCTCGCGCCTCGTCTTCGCCCCGGACGGAAAGCTCTTCGTGACCGTCGGCGAGCGCTCGGACCGCGAGCCGCGCGTCCAGGCGCAGCAGGTGTCGAGCGGCCTCGGCAAGGTGTTCCGCATCAACCCGGACGGCTCCGCCCCGCCCGACAACCCGTTCGTCGGCAAGGGCGATGCGCAGCCGGCGATATGGTCCTTCGGTCACCGCAACATGCAATCCGCGACCCTCGATATGTCCGGCCGGCTCTGGACCGTGGAGCACGGACCGCGCGGGGGCGACGAGCTCAACCGGCCGGAGCCGGGCCGGAACTACGGCTGGCCGGACGTGACATACGGGATCGATTACAGCGGCCAGCCGATCGGGCGCGGCATCACGGGGCGCGAAGGGACGGAGCAGCCCGTCTATTACTGGGACCCGGTGATCGCGCCCTCGGGCATGGCCGCCTATGAGGGCGGCCTGTTCCCCGCCTGGCGCGGCGCGCTCATCGTCGGCGGGCTCGTCTCGGAAGGCATCGTCGTGCTCCGGATGGAGAACGACCGGGTGGCGACAGAGGAGCGTATCCCGCTCGGCAGCCGCACCCGCGACGTGAAGGTCGGGCCGGACGGCGCCGTCTATGCGCTCACCGAGACGCGTGGCGGAGGGTCGTCGCGCATCCTGAGGATCGCACCGAAATAGCCTTGTCGACACCATGCGCTTCGGATTCGGCTCGAGCTGGTCACGAACCGTTTCAGATCCTTACCGCCTGACGATCGTGTTCTTGTCTGGGGCAAGATCATCATCGCCCATCATTCTGGAGTACTAAATGGATATCTACACTGATGGTCAATTACGGGCGATCGGGATACTTGAACGCCCCTGCCCCATGGTCCATGGCGTACTTGTCGATCATGGACATCGTAATCGTTCTACAGAGCGCTGGCGGGAGGTTTTCAAGCTCACGAAGGAGATGGGGTTTCAGTACATCCGAGGTGGGATCCCTTGGAACCGTGTTTGGCTCGATCAGGACCGGTTCGACTGGTCGCAACTCGACGACGAGTTTGCGTACGCAGAGGAGCTCGGGCTGACCATCATTCCGATGTTGGCCCATATGAGTTTCGACTGGGAAAGCGGCTGGATGCGGGGGCCAGAAGGCGAGCACGCACTCGAAAACAAGGCGTTACCCGAGCAGTTTTCCAAGTACACCAAGCTCTACATAGAGCGTTATCGTCGACACCTCACCGCGGGCATCATTCCAATTGTGGAAGTCGGCGGCGAAGCCCTCAATCGGTTCGTCCGAGGAATTTGGGAGCCGCATCGCGAAGATGATCATGCGGCAGAGGAGCGGGTGCTCTACCACTTGGTAGACACTTTCAATGCCGGTGCCGCGGTGGCTCGCTCGTTCGGGATTCCTGTCATTGCTTGCGAGGCCATTTGCCTCAACGCGCCGAAGTTCACGGTCGCGGCGCTGCAGCTCCAGTTCGATGTGCTGGGCGTGAATTTCTACGGTTTCGCGAACAAGGGACGATCCCTGACCGAAGCACTGGTGCAGTGGCGCCACATGTTTCAGATCACACGGGGGATCGACCCGGTTTTTGCGATGTTTGAGTGGGGAAGCCCAGAGTACATGCCTTCCGACGATTGGTGGATCGAAGAGGAGGGCTATAAAAACCCATCTCCGGAGCATCCGTATCCGGCACCTTGCCGGGACATCAACCGCAAGAAAGAAGACGAGCTGCTAGCTTCCTGGCTCCCCGACGTGAAGCAGCACGGTATCAAATTGTCATTCGTATGCCGCTTCCTGGTCAGCAACTGCTGGCACTACTGGCTTACCCGCCCTAGCGAAGGAATGGAGTGCGATCGCAACGGCATTATCGATTTGACCTGGAACACGACGGCGCAGGATTACGACTACTGCGCGTGCGATGGAATCGCCGAGCGCCTCCATTCGGTCATCGCAGACTATAACAAGGCAGCCTGAGGGTGCCACCCGGCCGCTTTCGCATCCCGTCAAGGTAGGGCGGGCCAAGTCCGAGTCGAGGCGGGAGTGAAGCTGCGCTCAATACCCGCCTCACCCCGGCAGCGTCACGACCAGCGACCCCTGCCGCGTCGCAACCACGGTGTGTTCGTACTGGACCGTCGGCGCTCGGGGCTCGCTCAACAGCGTCCAGTCGTCATCGCCGCTTTCGGCGAACTCGCTCCCCATCGAAAGGAACGGCTCGATCGTGAAGACGAGCCCTTCGGTGATCGTCCGCCGCTCGGAGCGGTCGGGCCAGGTCGCGATCTCCGTCGGCTCTTCATGCAGGGAATGCCCGACGCCATGGCTCGCGAGGTTGCGCACGAGCGTGTAGCGGTTGCGGCGCGCGAACTCGCCGATGGCTTCGCCGACGCCGCGCAGCGGCCGGCCGGCGCCGACCTGCCGGATCCCGGTCCACATGGCGCGTCGGCCGTCCCGGCACAGTTTCTCGACGGATTTCGCCACCGGCGGCACGGCGAAGGAGGCGCCCGTATCGGCGAAGATGCCGTTCTTCTCGGCCGAGACATCGATGTTGACGAGGTCCCCCGCCCTGATGCGGCGCTCGCCAGGGATGCCGTGCGCGATCTCCTCGTTGACGCTGATGCAGGTCGCGCCGGGAAATTTGTAGCAGAGCTCGGGCCCCGACCTTGCTCCTGCAGCGTCGAGAATCCCCCGGCCGATCCGGTCCAGTTCGCCCGTCGTGATCCCCGGCTCGATCGCGGCCCGCATGGCTTCGAGCGTGTTGGCCACGATGCGGCCGATCTCTTCGAGCCGGACGAGTTCGCTATCGTTCGAGATGGTCATTCGAATCCAGAGTTGCGGTTCAGGAAATGGGGAGTCGTGGAACGGTGGGCATGCCCGGCGGGCGTCAGAGAAGCGCTCGGAGCCGCGGTGCGGCCCAGTCCAGGAACGCGCGGACCTTGTGAGGGAGCAGGCTCGCCTCGGGGTAGACGAGGCTCACCGGCAGGGGTTCGGGGGCGAATTCGTCGAGGATCGCAACGAGAGCACCCGAGCGCAACTCCTCCTCGACCTGGTACGAGAGGAGGCGCGCGATGCCGAGGCCAGCGACCGCGGCCGCGACGGCGGATTCCGTCGAGTTCACGGCGAGGCGCGTTCGCGGCTCGGCAGCCCATGCGGGGCTGTCGCCGCGGTAGCGCCATTCGGGCGCATTCGCGAAGCCCCGGAACGTGATGCCGTCATGCGCCAGGAGGTCCTTCGGCCCCGAGGGTGTTCCGCGCCGGGCGAGGTATGAAGGGCTCGCGCAGGCCATCCGCCGCACCTCGCCGACCTTTGTCGCCCGGAGATCGCTGTCGACCAGGTGGCCGATGCGGATTGCAACGTCGATGTGCTCCTCGACCATGTTCACCTGGCGGTCGTTGAGGAGGAGCCGCAGGTCGATCTCCGGCTGCGCTTTCAGGAAGTCGATGGCGAGCGGCAGGAGATGCGTACGACCGAACATGGTCGGTGCCGTGACGTGCAGTTCGCCCCGCGGCGCGCTGTACTCGCCGGCTGCATCGCGTTCTGCCTCGCCGACCTGCTCCAGGATGCGTCTGGCGGCGGCGACATAGGCGCGGCCTGCGTCGGTGAGCTGAATGCGGCGGCTCGTGCGTACCAGAAGCTGCGCGCCCAGGTGCTTCTCGAGGTCGACCACCTTGCGGCTCACCGTCGCCAGAGGCGAACCCAGGCGCCGGGATGCGGCCGACAGGCTGCCCTGCTCGACCACCGCGAGCAGCACGGCCATGGCGTCGAGGCGGTCCATCATGTCTCCCGGAGATTGAGAGGAAGCATCCCGGAATCCCAGGATACTGCGCAAGGAAGGGAGGTTCTATCTTCCGGTCGAACGAAACCGACGTCCACGCGCCCTCCTCGAGGAGGCTGACATGCTGCACAAATGGCTCGAGCTCGCGTCCACGCCTTCGGTCAGGGCGGCACGCAAGCGCTACGGCAGCGCGGCCCAGTATGCGCGGGTCGACGGAACGCTGGATGCGGATGGGCCGGTCTCCCATGACCGGCTCGGACAGGCGGAGAGGGCCTTCATCGCGGAACGCGACGGGTTCTATCTGGCCTCCGTGTC
>CAXUKK010000305.1:1859-4270 GCA_964251455.1 uncultured Enterovirga sp. | reverse complement strand
GCCTGCTCGCGGAGCTTCGCGCTGGGGCCGAGCGCTTCTTCCCGGAGGAGCGCGCCCCCGAAGCCGCCCGGGCGCCCGGATTGGCTACCGATGTCCGCTATGTCGGGCAGGCCTTCGAAATCCTGATCCCCTGGCGACGCGAGGTCGGACCGGGCGGATCCACGGCCGCGGACCTCGCGCAGCTCGTCGGCGATTTCCACGCCGCCCACCAGCAGCGCTTCTCGTATTCCGATCCGGACGCGGCCTTGGAGGTCGTGACGCTGCGCCTCACCGCGACAGGTCGTGTGTCGAACCCCTCCGTCTCGCTCGGCGCCGCATGGGGAGAGATGGCGCCATCCCGCACGCGCTCGATCTACATGCGCGGCACCCTGCGCGACGTGCCCGTGGTGCGGCGGGACGGGCTCTCGCCTGGCGCGAGCCTGGAAGGCCCGGTGGTGATCGAGGAGGGCTACACGACCCTCATCGTCGACCCCGGATGGCATGCCCGGGTGGACGGACACGGGAACATCGTGGCCGAGCCCGGGAACGCCGCATGACTGCTCTTTCGCCCATCGAGATCGAGATCATTCGCAGCGCGCTGACCGCCGCGGCAGCCGAGATGGATGTCACGATCTGGCGGACGAGCCGGTCCACGATCGTGCGCGAGCTTCTCGACTACTCGACCGCCGTCTTCGACGCTGACGGGTTCAACCTCGCGCAATCCGCCCGAATTCCCATGCACCTCAACTCGATGGGGGCTGGTCTTCGCGAGTTGGTCGAGCGCTTCGTTCCGCTCGCCGAGTGGCAGCCGGGCGACGTTGTCATCACCAACGACCCTTATTGCGGCGGCCAGCACCTGCCGGACATCCTGGCCTTCCGGCCCGTCTTCCACGAGGGCCGTCGGATCGCGATCGTCGGCACGCTCTGCCATCACATCGACATGGGCGGTTCCGCGGCGGGCAGCTACGGCGCGACCGCGACGGAGATATTCCAGGAAGGCCTCCGCATCCCGCCGACGAAGCTCTATCGCGACGGCGTGCTCAACCGAGAGGTCTGGGCGATGCTGCTGCAGAACGTGCGCAAGCCCGACCTCGTGGCCGGCGATCTCGGCGCCCAGCTCGCGTCCCTCACCGTCGGGGAGGCTGGGCTCCAGCGGCTGGCCGCAAAATATGGCATCGGGGCTTTCCTGGAAGCCGGGCGACGCATCCTCGACATCTCGGAAGCCGCGATGCGGGACGCGATCCGGCGCATGCCGGACGGCACCTACAGCTTCGAGGATTTCGTCGACGACGACGGCATTTCCGATGATCCGGTCAGGCTCGAGGCGAAGGTCGAGATCCGGGGCGACGAGATCCATGTCGACCTCTCCGGCTGCGCCGCGCAGGTCACGGGCCCGATCAACGCGACGCCCTCCATGGCGAGTTGCGCGGTCTATTACGCCGTCATCGCCTGCGCGGACGAGCCGATCCCGGCCAATGCCGGCTGCTACCGTCCGGTGCAGATGACGCTTCCGCCCGGCACCGTTGTCAGCGCTAGGCATCCCGCGCCGGTGGCACATCGCATCTGCACCGTGCACCGGCTGGCCAATACCATCCTGGGCGCGCTGGCGAGCGCCGTGCCCGACCGCGTCCCGGCCGCCTATTACGGCGTCAGCTACGTCTGCACCTTCCAGACCTTCGCCGAGAGCGGCGACCGGAAGGTGCTGGTCGAAATCGAGATCGGCGGCGCAGGCGGCCATCCCGAGCAGGACGGCGCGAATGCCTATTCGAGCGGCATGCACAACAACAGCAACATCCCGGTCGAGATGATCGAGAGCGATCTCCCGCTCACCATGACCGGCTACGGGCTGCTGGCCGGTTCCGGCGGCGACGGGCAGCATCGGGGCGGCCTGGGATTGTGGCGCGAATGGCGGGTGGATTCCCCACGTGCCGCGTTCACGTGCAATCTCGACCGCTTCAAGTTCGCGCCCTACGGCCTCGCCGGCGGCAGCCCTGGCTCGCTTGGGCGCCTGACCCTCATTCGCCCGGACGGCGAGCGGCAGAGCCTCGGCTCGAAGGTGACCAATCTCATGCTGTCCTCCGG
The DNA here is from genome assembly GCA_964251455.1 of uncultured Enterovirga sp. Lineage (GTDB taxonomy): Bacteria > Pseudomonadota > Alphaproteobacteria > Rhizobiales > Beijerinckiaceae > Enterovirga. The sequence goes on along the minus strand of CAXUKK010000305.1, from coordinate 2,209 downwards.
CGACGTGATCCGGCTTGAGACGTCCGGCGGCGGCGGCTGGGGTTCGCCCGAGCGCCGGGAACCGGCTGCCCGCACGCGCGACCTCGCGCTCGGGTATGTCTCCTAGCCGCGTTGGATGAGGGTGTCTCGTGCCGGCTGAGTTGTGGGCGCTTTCTGCCGCCGGACTGATCAAGCAATTCCAAACCGGAGAGGCCACGCCCTCGCGTGCGCTCGAGGCTTGTCTCGCACGGCTGGACGCCGTGAACCCTCTCCTCAACGCGGTCGTCACGCTGGACCTTGAAGGGGCACGTCAGGCTGCACGCCAGAGCGACGAACGCTGGCGGGCGGGCGCGCCTCTCGGGCCGCTGGAC
>CAXUKK010000305.1:0-1849 GCA_964251455.1 uncultured Enterovirga sp. | reverse complement strand
ATTCCGGTCGCCGGTCTGCGCTCGACCTGGGGCAGCCGCCTCTACGGCGGGTGGATACCCGAGAAGGACGAGACGCCTGTCCTGCGGCTACGCGAGGCAGGCGCGGTCGTCCTGGGCAAGACCAACGTCCCCGAGATGACGCTCCAGGGCTATACGTCGAACCTGATCTTCGGGCCGACCGGCAACCCGTGGTCGCCCGAGCTGACGCCCGGCGGGTCCAGCGGCGGCGCGGTTGCGGCCGTCGGCTCCGGGATCGGGCCGATCGCGCTCGCGACCGACGGCGGCGGATCGATCCGGCGCCCCGCCTCCCATGGCGGTCTCGTCGGGTTGAAGCCGACCGTTGGCCGCGTGCCGCGCCGGGATGGCTTTCCGCCCATCCTCCTCGACTTCGAGGTGATCGGCCCAATCACGCGGACGGTTGCGGACCTCGCGGCCACGATGGCCGTGATCTCCCAGCCGGACCCCGAGGCCATCGCCGCAAGCGGCTTCGGCCCCGTCAGAGCGTTTACCCAAACCGACCGCAAGCGCATCCTCTTCGTCCCAACCTTCGCGGCCGCGCCGGTCGACCCGGAGATCGCCGCCTCTGTCGCAGAGGCCGCCGGCCGGCTGCGGGCCCTCGGCCATCGCGTCGAGGACGGCGCTTCCTTCGACCTCGCGGACCCGATCAATGCGGCTTGGCCGGTGATCGCGCAGACGGGTCTCGCCTGGCTGATGCGGAACCAGCCCGACAGAGTTGCGGATCTCGGACCGGACATTCGGGGCGTGGCCGAGAGCGGCGCGAGGCTCGCCGCAACCGACTTCTTCGACGCGCAGCATACGGCCTTGAAGCTGCGCGAGAATCTGGCCGTGTCCTTCCGCGGATTCGACATGATCCTCACGCCGACGTCCGCCGCTCTCCCCTGGCCCAGAGACGAGGCCTATCCGCCGAGCATCGATGGACGGGAGGTCGGACCGCGCGGCTCGGCGATCTTCACCGGCTTCGTCAACGCCGCGCACCTGCCCGCGATCACGGTCCCGTGCCGCCCCTCGGCCGCCGGTCTGCCGATCGGCTTCCAGCTGATCGCGCCCTGGGGCCGCGACGAGGACCTGATCGCGATCGCCGGCGATTACGAGGCCGCGCATCCCTGGGCGATGTCCTGGGACGGAGGAGCCGCAGCATGAACCAGATCCGCCGGTGCCTGACCTTTCGGGTGCCGATGCGCCATCCGGGCGATACGAGCGCCGTGATGGCCCTGATCGAGCACGGCGAGGTTCGGGCGGAGGAGATCGTGGCGATCTTCGGCAAGACCGAGGGCAACGGCTGCGTCAACGATTTCACGCGCGCCTACGCTGTGAGCGCGCTGAAAGCCGCGCTTGCACCGGCCCTTGGCTGGTCGCCCGACGCGGTCGGTGAACGCATCGCCATGATCATGTCAGGCGGCACGGAGGGTGGGCTGTCGCCGCATTTTCTCGTGTTTGCACGCGGAGCCGCGCCATCCCCGGCAGCACAGGCGGGCAAGAAGACCCTCGCCATCGGAACGGCCTTCACCGGCGCGTTCCTGCCGGAGGAAATCGGCCGGACGGCCCAGATCCAGGCCACGGCCGAAGCCGTTCGGCATGCGATGGCCGATGCCGGGATCGACGATCCTGAGGACGTGCATTTCGCCCAGGTGAAATGCCCCCTTCTCACCTCCGAGCGCATCGGCGATGCGGCGGCCCGAGGCCGGAGCGTCTCGACGCACGACACCTACGAATCCATGGGCCTGTCCCGCGGCGCCTCCGCGCTCGGAGCCGGCCTCGCACTCGCCGAGATCGCCGGCGACGCTGTCTCGGACGACGTCGTCGGCAAGCGGCTGGACCTCTGGTCGGG
>CAXUKK010000304.1:0-4275 GCA_964251455.1 uncultured Enterovirga sp. | reverse complement strand
CGACCAGCCCATGCCCCGCGCCGCGGCCAGGATCGACGTCCTGAGCTCGTGCAGCTTATGCCGCTCGTCGCGGTAGCGGACGGCGAGTTGGATCGAGAAGTCGACCCCGAGGCCCAGGAACAGTGCGGCAACTGCGACCGAGATCACGTTGTATCGGCCGACCATCAGCAACCCGGCTCCTATCGTCATGATCAGGCCGGCCATCGTGGTCAGGAGGACGGCAGCGATCAGGCGGCCGGACCGCAGAGCGAGGAAGAGGATCACGGCAATCGCCACGACCGTCAGGCCGAGATGGACGGGCGCGCCTTCCTGGATAGACCCGAACTCTTCATCCGCCAGGGGCGGCTGGCCAGTGAGCCGGACGCGCGTACCGGAGCCGGGCGTCAGCCCGAGTTCCTGGGCGGCCTGCCGGATGCGGGCAGTCGCGGCAGCGCCGGGCTGAAGCGCATCGAAATCCAGGATCGGCTCGATCAGGACGAATTTGCGAAGCTCACGCGGATTCGGCGCCTGGCCGCCCGACATCAGTTGCCGCCACGAAAGGCGGGCCGGCTGCCCCGACAGCACCCGCTCGATCACCTCGTTCAGGCGGTCGAGCAGCCCGGCGCTTTCGGCCATCGCACCCTGGCTGGCACCAAGCTGGATCAAGCGGGCCAGGCCGCGCAGGCTCGGGTCGCCGGAGAGGGCCGAGAGCACGGGCTGCTGCTCGATGATCTGCGCCAGGGTGCGCTTCAGATCGTCAAGGGGAAGGAAGAGAAGGCCGTTCTTGTCGAAGAACGGGCCGCCGTCCGGGCGCCACACCTTCTGGATGTTCGGGCCGGGTTTGTCCGTCAGCGCTGCCGTCAGGCGCGAAGCGGCGGATTCCGCGCCTTCGGGCGTCTCGCCATCCACGACCGCAAGGATGATTTTCGACAGTTGCGGGAAAGCTGCCTGGAACTCAGTCTTGTCGCGAGCCCACGCCGCGTCGGATTCGAGAAGCTGGTCGGTCTCCGTCGTGATGGCGAAGCGGGTCGCCGTCACATAGAGCCCGACGAGCGTCAGCAGAACGGAGATCGCGATCACGAGCCAGGGGCGTCGTACCGATCCCTGGACAAGCTTTTCTGCCAGGAAGCTCGGGTCGCGCCGCTTCGCGGCAAGCGGGGCCGGCGCTTGACGTGTCGGTTGGGCTGTCAATGTTTACCTTTCCGCGCCGGCGCGACCCCGCTTCTTTCACGGTGCACGACGGCACGAAGTCAAGCGCTCGGGGGTGTGAGCGCCTATTTGTCCGGGCAGAACCGAGGTGAGTGCCCGGGAGGGTTCAGGGCTTCGGTCGAGGGTCGCGCCGCGCCGCGCCGGCAGCGTTCGCCGGAGTGACGGCGGCTCTCGAGGCCCATTCGGCATCGGCCGTCGGGCCGGTCGGAGTGCCGGTCGTGCCGGCCAGTTGGCCTGGGAGCACGCTGTTCGTGCGCGTCCAGATCTGAGTGCTGCAGAGGAACGCGATCAGGCAGCCCTTGACGTTTAGGGTGCCGGGCTGCTCCGACCATACGGTAACGTCGTAGCTCTTGCCGTCCTCGTTGTTGTAGATCTTCCCGACGTAGCGCCCGTCCTCGTTGGCCGTGAGGCCCATCATGAGCTGATGTCCGAGCACCGAGCGAGCCCGCTTGCGCGCGTCCGGGTTCTTGACGTCCTTCTTCGATGCGGGCTCGTCGCCCTCTGGCGTCTTCATCCAAACGACGAAGCCGCACAGGTTCTCCTGCGTCGGGCCGCATTTTTCGACCCGGACGCGGGCACGCTCGTCTTCCGTGAGCCACGTGCCGCCGGGATCGCGGGCAGGCGCCGCGATGGCTGTGGTTGTCGCCAGGATGCCGACGGCCGTGGATAGCCAGGTCAGGCGGGCGGGGTTTTTGACCGACATCGGTACGATGACCCTTTTCGTCGAAACGCTGTGGACGCCTTCCGGGGGATGGCGGCGGTGAGAACAGCTGGAGCGCGTCATCGGTTTCGTCAGAGCCATCTCGGTCCCCTATGCGTCGATACTATGGCCGAGACCGGCAAAGCGGCGCGGCCGGGCGCATAAGGTCGCAGCGGAGACGGCACGGACCTGCCCGAAGTTGATCCCGCTTCTCCTTGAAGTCATTCCAAAACATAGCATTTGCGCGCTGCCCGGTGCGCGGCTATTCGCCTGTAAGCTTAATGATCGGCGCTGGCTCACTTTCCCCATGTGACGAGCCTTCCTCGAGCAGCCACCCGGAGATGTCCATGTTTCGTCAGCGATCGGTCGCTTTCGCCGTCGCGCTTCTCGCGAGCGTCACGGCTGCCGGAGCAAAGGAATATCCGATCGGGAAGCCGGCGCTGCAGCAGGGGCTGGAGGTCGCGGCCGTCTACCTGCAGCCGATCGAGATGGACCCGCCGGGCATGATGCGGCTCGCGTCCGATTCCGACATCCACCTCGAAGCCGACATCAAGGCGACCAAGGACAACAAGAACGGCATGGGGGACGGCGACTGGGTGCCGGCGCTGGGCGTGAAGTACGAACTCACCAAGGTCGAGGGCGGCCAGATGGTCGCGGGCGAGATGATGTCCATGGTGGCGAATGACGGCCCGCATTACGGGGACAACGTGAAGCTGTTCGGGCCGGGCAAGTACCGCCTGAAGCTGACCGTTTCGCCGCCCGGGCCGACATCGCACTTCGGTCGTCACGTCGACAAGGAGACTGGCGTCGGCGAATGGTTCAAGCCGTTCGACGTGACGCAGGAATTCACCTTCGCCGGCACGGGCAAGAAGGGCGCGTACTGAGACCTCCGATGCTCCGCTCCAGGCTGAACATGCTCGCCGGTCTCGCTGCGCTCACCTGCGCGGCGTCGATGCCGCTTGCCGGTGCCGCGGTCGCGCAGGAGATGCCGGTCTTCAAGATCGAGATGAAGGACGGGACGATCACGCCGAAGGTGATCGAGGCGCCTGCGAACACACCTTTCAAGTTCGAGATCAGCAATACGGGCGTGTCACCGGTCGAGTTCGAGTCGCTGGAGTTGAAGCGCGAGAAGGTGCTGGCGCCGGGTGCCACGTCCTCCATCGTGTTCCGGCGGGTCGAGCCCGGCGAATACGAATTCTTCGATGACTTCCATCCCGAGGCTCGGGCGAAACTTGTCGTCAAGTAGCGCGCTCAAGCCCGCGACCTGGGCAGAGAGCGCGGATTCCTTCGTCGCGTCGGTCGGGCATTGGCTGTCCCGTCATCAGCGTGCGATCGGCCGGGGTCAATGGCTCGTCGTTCTGGTCTATCTTGCGCTGCTAGCGGGTCCGATCATCATCGACCTACCGCCCCGCACCGCACACATCTGGTCGCACATCACGCTGTTCGCGCAGTTCGCGTTCTGGGGCATCTGGTGGCCCTTCGTTCTGCTCAGCATGGTACTGGTCGGGCGGTCCTGGTGCGGGATCATGTGTCCCGAAGGCGCGCTTAGCGAAGCTGCGAGCCGCTACAGTCTCGGGCGCCACGTGCCGCGCTGGATTACCTGGAGCGGCTGGCCGTTCCTGGCTTTCGCCCTGACCACGATCTACGGCCAGATGGTCAGCGTGTACCAATACCCGAAGCCCGTCCTTGCGGTGCTCGGCGGGTCCACGGTCGCGGCGATCGCGGTGGCGCTCGTCTACGGCCGCAACAAGCGCGTCTGGTGTCGTTATCTCTGCCCGGTGAATGGCGTGTTCGCCGTGCTCGCCAAAATCGCACCCGTCGCCTTCCAGACCGACGAGGCCGCCTGGAAGAAGTCGCCGCATCCAATTGCTCGGCAGGGAGCCGTCAACTGCGCGCCGCTGGTACCGCTCCGGACCATGAAGAGTGCGAGCCCCTGCCACATGTGCGGACGCTGCGACGGCTTCCGCGGCTCGATCCGCCTCGGGCTGCGTTCGCCGAACCACGAGATCGTCAACGTCTCCGGAGACACACCGAACCCGTGGGAAACCGTGCTGATCCTGTTCGGCATGATGGGCGTGGCGCTGGGCGCCTTCCACTGGACGACAAGTCCGTGGTTCATCGATGTGAAGCAGGGTCTGGCCGAGCTGCTGGTAGAGCACGGGGTGACCTGGCCGCTCGAACAGGCGGCACCCTGGTTCGTTCTCACGAACTATCCGGCCCAGAACGACGTCATGAGCCTGCTCGATGGCTTCGTCCTGCTGAGCTACATCCTGGGCACCGCAATCGCGTTCGGTGGTGCCTATGCGATGCTGCTCGCGATATCGACCCGCGTGGCCGGACCGTTCACCGGTTCGCGCTTCCATCACCTCGCGCAGGCCATGATCCCG
>CAXUKK010000303.1:3897-4278 GCA_964251455.1 uncultured Enterovirga sp. | reverse complement strand
TCGTGTTCAAGTCGGCCTTCCTCCCCGAGGGTCCTTTCGCGGTCCTGGACAGCCTGCCGGCCGACGTGAAGGAGGCGATCCGTACGGCGCTCGTCGAACTGCCCAAGAAGGACAAGGTCGCCTTCGACAAGCTGTCGGACGGCAAGGACCAGGGTCTCGTGCCGGTGACGCAGCAGGACTACCAGCCGATCATCGAGATGCTCCGGTTCAACGACGAGCAGCGCAAGCGCTCCTGACGCCTTCGGGGGCGGCACGTCCGCCCCCGCAATCCGGAAGCTTTCCGTGGCAAGAGCGATCACTACGATGCCGGACGAGCAGGCGCGCCGCCTGCTCGCGAGCTACGAGGCTGTGGCGGCGGCGAAGCGCAACCAAGTCCTCATC
>CAXUKK010000303.1:0-3887 GCA_964251455.1 uncultured Enterovirga sp. | reverse complement strand
TTTCCTGGTCGTGCTCGCTGCCCGCATGGCAGAGGTTCGGCCCACGACGTTCGTTCAGAACTTCGGGAATTTCACCAACTACCTTTCCGCGATCCTGCCGACGATCCGGCCTGACAGCATCGGCGAAGATCTCGCGGCGTGGTTCTGGGGCTGGCGCAAGTGGCTCGCCCTCCTCGCCGAAACGGTCCTGATCGCGTATCTCGGAACCATCGTCGGCGCGATCGGCGCCTTCCTGGTCTGCTTTTGCGCCTCCGCGAACCTCGTCTCCTCGCCAGTCTTGCGGTTTTCCGCCCGGCGCTTCCTCGAATTCTGCCGGACGGTGCCGGAGATCGTCTTCGCGCTCATCTTCGTGATCGCGTTCGGCCTTGGCCCTGTCGTGGGAGTGCTCGCGCTGGCCATCCATACGACGGGGGCACTCGGGAAATTGTTTGCCGAAATTGTCGAGAACATCGACATGAAGCCGGTCGAGGGCCTGAATGCGACCGGAGCATCCTGGGTTCAGACTGTCAGGTTTGCCGTGGTGCCGCAGGTTCTCGCCGGGTTTGCGTCCTACACGCTGCTGCGTTTCGAGATCAACGTGCGGGGAGCCGGCGTCATGGGCTTCGTCGGGGCGGGCGGAATCGGGATGGAGTTCCTCTCCGCCATCCGCAACTTCTATTACTCTGACGTCAGCGCGATCCTGCTCCTGCTCATCATCACGGTGGTGACCATCGACCTACTGACCGAGCAGGTGCGCCAGCGGCTGACGACGATGGAGGCCGGACGTTGAGCGAAGCCCGACATTCCGCCTTGAGCGAGGAGGCCATGGCGGCACTTCCCGCCCTAAAGGCGCGCCACCCCGATGTCTTCAAGACGTCGCTGGGCCGTAGAACACAGGTTATTGGAAGCGTCACGGCGCTCGTCAGCCTCGCTGCCTTCGCGCTCTACTATCTCGAGTTCTCGCCGATGCGGATCCTGAATGGGATCGGGCGGCTCGGCTCCTTCGTGACGCTGATGTTTCCGCCGAGCCCGGAAGGACGGTTCTTCATCTTCCTCGAGGCGCTCGGGCAGACGCTGGCAATCGCGTTCCTCGGCACGCTCATCGCCGCGATCCTCGCTTTTCCCGTGGCATTCCTGGCCGCCCGCAACGTCGTCCCGAACATCTTTGTCCACTTCGCCGCGCGGCGGACCTTTGACGTGATCCGGGCGGTCGATGCGCTGATCTGGGCGCTGATCTGGATCAACGTCGTCGGGCTTGGACCCTTTGCGGGCGTGCTTGCCATCGCCTGCGCGGATTTCGGGGCGTTCGGAAAGCTCTTCTCGGAGGCGATCGAGGGAACCGACGGTAGGGCCGTGGAGGGCATTGCGTCGACCGGCGCGAGCGAGCTGCACAAGGTTCGTTTCGGGCTGGTGCCGCAAGTGATGCCGGTCATAGCGAGCCAGGTGCTGTACTATTTCGAATCGAATACGCGCTCGGCGACCATCATCGGCATCGTCGGCGCAGGCGGTATCGGGGGTTACCTCAGCGAGCTCATCCGCATCTTGGAACTGCAGCAGGTCGCCTTCCTCGTCCTCATGATCCTCGTCACGGTGTCGATCATCGACTTCGTCTCGAGCCGGCTCCGGTTCGCGATGATCGGGACGTCGCGGACGAATGCCAATGTTTGAAAGCAGGCGGGCGGCTCGAATGAAGACACCTGCAGGACTGGATTGATATGACGGCGAGGGCGGTGGAAGAGGGCGTAGTTCGCACGATCGAAGAGCTCGAGGCCCTTTACGGCACGGTCGAAGGACGATCGCTGGACAAGGAGATCGCCTACGTCCATCCCCTCTACGCGGCCTTCATCGAGGCGGCCCCGTTGTTCGTGCTGGCGACCGCCGGTCCTTCCGGCCTCGATGCCTCGCCGCGGGGCGACACGGCCGGCTTCGTCGAGATCGCGGACGAGCGCACGCTCCTCGTTCCCGACCGCCGCGGGAACAATCGTGTCGACAGCCTCCGGAACATCATTGCAGATCCTCGCGTGGCGCTCCTGTTCCTTATTCCTGGGATCGGCGAGACCCTTCGGGTCAACGGGCGGGCGACGATCTCCCTCGCTCCGAACCTCCTCGAGCGTTTCGCCGTAAGCGGCAGGGCTCCGCGCTCCGTCCTGATCGTCGATGTGGAAAGCGTGTTCTTCCAATGCTCACGCGCGCTTGTCCGCGGCGACGTCTGGAACCCAGAGAAGCGCATCGCGCGGGGCGCACTGCCGAGCACCGGGACGATCCTGGCTGCGCTCAGCAAGGAGCCTTTCGAGGCGGAGTCCTACGATCGCACGCTGCCCAGCCGAGTGCAGGCATCGCTGTATTGAGCGGATCCGTCGCGGGTGGCTTCGGCCCGTCTCCAACGAGCGTAGCTAGCCTTCGACGACGAATTCGACGCGGTCCGCGGCGAAGACCGCGCGGGTGGCCTGGATCGCCGCTCCCTCCGGGTCCGTGTTGACGCTTTCGACCAGCAAAACGACCCGGCCAGACGCCAACTCGAGAATTGCAGCCTCGTCCGGGGCCGCACCGCGGGCAGTGATGCGGGTCGACAATCGCAGATAGTCGGATACGCCGAATTCCGCGAGAGCGCGCGTGATCGAGCCAAGCGCGGCGTAGCTCGCTGCGAAACCGGCAAAGCGCGGCAAGGGCAGCCAGGTGAGGGCGGTGGAAATCGGTGTGCCATCCGCGCGGTGGAGCGTCGTGAGCTCGAGAGCCTGACTGCCCGGCGCTACCCTGAGGGCCGAGGCCAGATGGTCATCGACGGCAATTTCGCGAGAGGAGATCAGCGCACCGTCTGCCTCCCGGCCTGCCCGCGAAACGATCTCTGAAAAGCGCGTCCGCTCGCCGATGGGGTAGGCGAGAGGCGGGGCCTCGACGAAGGTGCCGCTGCCCCGGGTCGCCCGTACGAGGCCTTTGCCAGCAAGCGCGGCAAGCGCTCGCCGGACCGTGTGGCGATTGACGCCGAACCTCGCCGAGAGGGCAGCTTCCGTCGGCAACTGCGCCTGCGGACGCAGGTGTCCGGAAGCGATCTCGTGCTCGATCTCGTCGGCGATCTGCCTCCACGCCGCTATGCCCTGGCCGCGCGACAGCTCCGCCCTGTCTGCGCCGGCCGTCATCCGTTCGTCATTGAGCGCGTCCATACTTGTCTATAAGGCTAGACAAATTACTGGAGCAAGGACCCGAGTGAATGCCGGACCGGCTTGAGACAGAGGAGAGCGCGTCGCGCCGAAGCGCGATGGCTGCTTGCGCCGAGGCGCGTGCCTCCGAGCTTCGGGCTGCGCTCGAGCGCCTCTCGCCGCTGCCCGAGGCGCGAGAACTGCGGCCTGTGGAGTCGGGGCTCGCCATGCTTCGCGGCCGCGCGGGCGGCGATGGTGCGGCGTTCAATCTTGGCGAGGCGACCGTGACCCGGGCTGCCCTGACGTTGGAGCTTGAGGCGGGAACCTCTTCGCCGATCGGCTTCGCCTATCATCTCGGCCGTGACAGCGGAAAGGCGCGCCACGCTGCGATCATCGACGCGCTCTGGCAGGTGCCGCACCGCCGGGCTGCCGTCGAGGATGCGCTTGCCCCGGTGCGGGACCGCATCGCCTCGGACCGGGCGCTTGCCGCCAGGCGCGCCGCCGCGACCCGCGTCAACTTCTTCACGCTCGTGCGCGGGGAAGATTGATGTCGGCCGCCCTCGCCCCCGGATTCGCCGATCCGGTCTTCGATACACAATCCGTGTTCCGGGCGGTGCTGTCCGCCCTGGCCCGTCCAGGGCGGCCGGCGCCGCTTCCGACGGTGCTTACGCCGCCGGTCCCGCTGACACCGGAGGTCGCCGCGATTGCGTTGGCGCTCGCCGATCCCGATGCCCCGCTTTGGCTCGACCCGTCCCTGTCAGCGGCGCCCGC
>CAXUKK010000302.1:0-4281 GCA_964251455.1 uncultured Enterovirga sp. | reverse complement strand
GGCCGGATCTCCTCAGCAAGACCAGCGGGTTGCGAGCACGATGTCAGACGCCTTCACGCAACCCTGCCAGGATTGAGCCTGCATGCTGGGCCTCGTCATACCAGCGATCCTGAGCGGCCTGACCACGGGCGCGGTCTATGCGCTCGTGGCGCTCGGGCTGACGCTCATCTACGGGGTGCTGCACATCATCAACTTCGCCCATGGCAGCCTGCTCATGGCCGCGCTCTACGTCGCGCTGCTCCTGAACACGCGCCTTGGGCTCGACCCCTATGTCGCGCTGCCGATCGTCGTCGGCCTGTTCTTCTGCGCCGGCTACCTGCTGCAGCGCTACGTCGTGGACACGGTGAGCCACGGCCGCGATTCCAACATCCTGCTCGTCACGCTCGCGATCTCGATCATCATCGACAACGGCGCGCTCGCGATCTTCACCTCCAACACCCGCACGATCGACGTGCCCTATGCCTTCGACATGGTGGAGATCGGGCCGGCCTTCATCCCGCTGCCGAAGGTGGTGGCCTTCGTGGCAGCGCTGGTCTTCGCCGGCCTGCTCTGGCTGCTGATGCGGCACACGCGCCTCGGCGCCGCGATCCGGGCGGTCGCGATCGAGAAGCGCGGCGCCGAACTGATGGGGATCGACGTCAAGCACACCTACGCGATGTGCTTCGGCATCGGCACGGCCTGCGTCGCGGCCGCGGCCTGCCTGCTGCTCCCGACCTTCTACGTCACGCCGCAGGTCGGCTATGCCTTCGTGCTCGTTGCCTTCACGACCGTCGTCCTCGGCGGCATGGGCTCGCTCGGCGGAGCGCTTGTCGCCGGGCTCCTGCTCGGCGTCATCGAGGCGCTTTGCGGCCTCTTCCTCGGCGAGACGCTGGGGCAGATCGGCATCTTCGCGGCCTTCATCCTGACCCTGCTTCTCCGGCCCGCCGGCCTCTTCAGCCCGAGGGCCGCCTGATGAAGCGCTTCGGCCCGGGCGAGAAGATCGTCGCCGTTTTGCTGGCGATGGCGGCGCTGTCGCCCTTCCTGCTGCCCTCGCAGGCCTGGATCGGCTTTGCCGTGAACGCGGTGCTGATCAGCGTGCTTGCCATTGCCTGGAACATCACGGGCGGCTTCTGCGGGCAGATGTCGTTCGGCCATGCCGCCCTCTACGGCACTGGTGCCTATGCGGCCGCAATGCTGCAGATCCGGCTCGGCGTGAACCCCTATGTGGCGGCCCTGATCGGCGTCGCCGCGGGCGCCGCCATGGGCGGCCTCATCGGCACGCTCGCGTTTCGTTACGGGCTGCGCGGCTCGTATTTCGCCCTCGTGACGCTCGCCTTCGCGGAGGTGCTGCGCATCCTGGCGAGCTCGTTCGAGGTGACGGGCGCGGGCAGCGGCCTGACGCTGCCGTTCCGGCCCGGCCTCGCCTCGCTGCAATTCCACGATCGCTACGTGGCCTACGCGTTCGTCCTGATCCTCTGCGTCGCGGCCCTGGCGGTCGCGGCGGCCGTGAAGGGCTCGCGGCTCGGCTCGAACATGGTGGCCGTGCGCGAGAACGAGGAGGCGGCAGGCGCCATCGGGATCGACGCGTTTCGCGTGAAGGTCACCGCCATGATCATCTCCGGCGCGGTCGCAGGCGCCGCGGGCGTCGCCTACCTGCAGATCCAGCTCTTCATCGATGCGCCGATCGCCTACGGGTCGCTCATCTCGGTCGAGGCGCTGCTCGGGCCCATCATCGGCGGGGCCGGCACGCTGCTCGGACCCGTGGTCGGCACGGTCGTGCTGCACATCGTGGGCGAGGTCGTGAAGACCGGAATCGGCGGGGCGCCCGGCCTCAATCTGGTCTTCTACGGCGTCGTCCTCCTCCTGATCCTGCGCTTCCTGCCGAACGGCCTCATGGGTCTGGCGAGCGGGATCCGCTGGCCCGGTCGCGGCACCGTTACGACCCGCTCGGCGGAGGTCGGCTGATGCTCTCCGCCTCCGGGGTCACGAAGCGCTTCGGCGGCCTCCTTGCCGTCAGCGACGCGACGCTGAACGTCGCCGAAGGCAAGATCGTCGCCCTCATCGGCCCGAACGGGGCCGGCAAGACGACGCTGTTCGCGCTCATCGCCGGTTTCCTGAAACCGAGTGCCGGGACGGTGACCTTCAACGGCACGCAGATCGACGGCCTTCCGCCGCACCGGATCTGCCGCCTCGGCCTGACCCGGACCTTCCAGATCGTGCAGCCCTTCGCCGGGCTGAGCGTGCGCGAGAACATCGCCTGCGGCGCGCATCTCCACCACGCGAAGCGTGCGGACGCGCTGGCCCGGGCGGCCGCCATCGCCGCGCAGGTCGGGATGGAGCGAATGCTCGACCAGCCGGCCCAGGACCTCACGGTCGCGGGCCGGAAGCGGCTCGAACTCGCGCGAGCGCTGGCGACAGACCCGAAGCTCCTCCTCCTCGACGAGGTCATGGCCGGACTGATCCCGAGCGAGGTGGCCGAGATCATCCCGACCATCCGCAAGATCCGGGATCCCGGGGTGACGATCCTCCTCATCGAACACGTCATGCAGGCCGTGATGAGCCTCTCGGAGGAGGCCTACGTCATCAACCAGGGCCGCATCATCGCGCATGGCACGCCGCAGGCCCTGGTGCGCGACCCGCAGGTGATCGAGGCCTATCTCGGCCACGGCGCGGCCGAGCGCCTCCACGCAAGCGAGGCAGGCGAGATCCATGCTTGAGATCTCCGGCCTCAAGGCCGGCTACGGCCCGGTCACCATCCTGCACGACATCACGATGTCGATCGCGGCCGGCGAGATCGTCGCCGTGCTGGGCTCGAACGGCGTCGGCAAGACGACGCTGAACAACGTCATCAGCGGCCTCATCAAGCCCCGGGCGGGGACGCTGCGCTTCGACGGCCAGGACATCACGGGCAGGCGCCCCAAGGACATCGTCGGGATGGGGCTCGCGCAGGTGCCGGAAGGTCGCAAGATCTTCCCGAACCTCACGGTGCGCGAGAACCTCGAGCTCGGCGCCTTCCGCCGCGCCGGCGCCAACCGCGCCCGCAACTTCGAGCGGATGTGCACGATCTTTCCCCGCCTGCGCGAGCGGCTCGGCCAACGCGCCGGCACGTTGTCCGGCGGAGAGCAGCAGATGCTCGCCATCGGCCGCGGGCTCATGTCCGAGCCGAAGCTCGTCATCATGGACGAACCGTCGCTCGGTCTGTCGCCCCTCCTCGTCGAGGAGATGTTCGCGCTCATCCAGACGATCAACCGGGACGGACTTGCCGTGCTGCTCGTCGAGCAGAACGTCGTCCAGTCGCTCGCGATCTCGCAGCGCACCTACGTGCTGGACCAGAGACGCTTCGCCATCGTCGGCAAGTCCGCCGACGCCCTGAACGACCCGAAGCTGCGCCAGACCTATCTCGGCCTGTGAGCCGACAACCAACCCAGAACGGGGCACGCCCTTGACCATTCGCTCAACCACTCGCCTACGCGAGCTTCTTGCCCAGCCAGGCGCCATCATGGCGCCGGGCGTCGTGGATCCGCTCTACGCGCGCCTCGTCACGAAGCATGGCTTCGAAGCCATGTACATGACGGGTGCCGGCACCTCCGCGACGCGGCTTGGCATGCCCGATATCGGGCTCCTGACCCTGACCGAGATGGTCGACAACGCGTCCCGGATCGCGGCCGTGTCCGACCTGCCGCTCATCGCGGATGCCGATAACGGCTTCGGCGGCCCCTTCAACGTCCGGCGCGCCGTGCAGGATTACGAGCGCGCCGGCGTCGCCGGAATCCACCTCGAGGACCAGGTGCTGCCGAAGCGCTGCGGCCACCTCGCAGGCAAGCAGCTCGTCTCCCCCGCCGAGATGGTCGCGAAGATCAAGGCCGCGACGGATGCCCGGCGCGACGGCGACTTCGTGCTGATCGCCCGGACGGACGCGATCGCGGTCGAGGGCTACGAGGCGGCGCTGGAGCGTGCCGAATTGTATCGCGAGGCCGGTGCGGACGTGCTGTTCGTGGAGGCGCCGAGCCTCGAGCAGCTCGAAGGCATCAACACGCGCCTCAACTACCCGACGCTCTACAACATGGCCACGAGCGGCAAGACGCCGTTCCTGAAGCGCGAGGAGATCGAGGCCTATGGGTTCAAGATCATCCTCTACCCGAACTGGCTGCTGCTCTCGGCCATCAAGGCGGCCGAGAACACGCTCGAGGTGCTGAAGCGCGAGGGCACCATCGCCAGCATCGCGCCTCATCTCCCTTCCTTCCAGGAGTTCTTCGACCTCGTCGGCATGCAGGAGGTCCGCGCTCTCGAGTCGCGTTACGG
>CAXUKK010000301.1:0-4293 GCA_964251455.1 uncultured Enterovirga sp. | reverse complement strand
CGGTGTCCTCGAAATGGCGCGCTTCGAGATACCAGAGGACGCCGAAGACGAGGGCAGCGATGACGACCACGGCCGCGACGACGATCGCGACCGGGTGGCGGCGCAGGAAGCCGCGCTGATCGGCGGGCGGCGCGTCGCCGGCCTCCGGCCCGTCCCTGCCTGAGCGCTCCGTCTCGGGTTGGCCGGCCGGCGCGCGCGCGGGCGGCACGCGGCTCTCGACCCGTGCCACCTCGACCGCGCCCGCCGCACGCTCTCCCGCGTCGGGTCCCGAGTCCACGGGGGGATCGTCAGCTCTCAACATTGCGCCGCAACATGAACGATGTCGCGGCCAACCCCGCGTGGTGCGCTCATGTTCCGCGAGGCTGGACTGCGTCCGGTTCAGGTCTTTGTGAGCAGCCAGTCTTCGACCACGAGGGCGTCGAGGCCGGTCGTGTAGAACATGAGGATCGCGTCCTCCGCGGTATGAAGGATGGGCTTGCCCATGACGTTGAAGCTCGTGTTGAGCAGGATCGGCACGCCCGTCCGCTCCGCGAAGGCGCCGATCAGGGCGGCATAGAGCGGGTTGCGCTCCGTCGTAACGGATTGCAGCCGCCCCGTCCCGTCCGCATGCACCACGGCCGGCACCCTGGCCCGCATCGCCTCGCGCCAGACGAGCGTGCGCTCCATGTACGGGCTGTCCTGGTAATCCTCAAACCAGTCTTCCCCGTGCTCGGCCAGGATCGACGGTGCGAAGGGCCGGAAGGCCTCACGGTACTTCACCTTGGCGTTCAGGAGCGCCTTGGCGTCCGCAGGACGCGGATCGGCCAGGATCGAGCGGTTGCCGAGGGCGCGCGGGCCGAACTCGGCCCGACCCTGCACCCATCCGACGAGTTTTCCATCGGCCAGGATGTCTGCCGCCGCCTGCACGACGCCGTCATGGCCGAGCCGCTTCAGGCGCGGCTCCCAGGCCGTCATACGCTCGAGCGGCTCGGTCGACACTGTGGAGCCGAGATAGGGCGTCGCCGGACCGGGCGGGGCGCGCCATCCCGGACGGTCCTCCGCCAGGGCGAGCCAGGCGGCTCCGATCGCGTTGCCGTCGTCTGCCGGCGCCGACGGCACGAAGAGGTTCGCGAAGCCGTGCTCACACGCGACCTTGCCGTTGAACGAGGAGTTGAGCGCGCAGCCGCCGGCCAGGACCAGGTTCCGCGATCCGGAGAGCTCGCGCACCTCGGCCAGATACGTGCCCATCATCTCCTCAAAGGCATCCTGGCCGCATCGCGAGAGGTCGGCCCAGCCTTCCGCCTCGGCTTCAGGCGGACGGCGGGCCAGGATGGCGGCCGCGACAGCCCGGATTGTCTCAGCATCCGCGAAGGTCAGCCGGCTGCCCTCGATCCGGTACAGGCGGCGGAGCAGCGCCATCAGGTCGGGATCACGTCGCCCATAGGGCGCGAGACCCATGATCTTCCATTCCTCGCCGGCCGCCTGATCGAACCCGGCAAGGTCCGTCACGAGGCCGAAGAAGAACCCGACCGAGCCGCGGCCGCGGTGGCGCTTCAGCTCGCGCAGCCGCCCGTCCTCGTAGGCGAACAGCGCATGCGCCCCGGTCTCGCCCATGCCGTCGACGACGAGGCAGGCTGCCTCGCCGAACGGGCCCGATCCGCAGGCATAGGCCGCGTGCGACAGGTGGTGGCCATAGCGGCGCAGCGCCGAAAACCGCCTGTTACCGCCGGCACGGTCGATGCCGATCAGCGTTCCAAGCCCGGCACGGCGCTGCTGGAGGTGGAGCGAGGCGACGAGCGCGCGCTCCGAGCGCTCGGGCACGAAGGACCGGTTCAGCTCCGGCGAAAGCGCCGCGAGCGCGGTCAGGTCGAACGCGCCCGTCCGGGCCGAGCCGTCGAGGAACGTGGAAAAATCCTCGCCCCAGGATGTCGCGACGACGATCTCGGCGCCATCCGGAATCCAGCGCCGGATCAGCGATCCCATCCGGGGTGCGAGATCGGGCTCGCAATTCGGCGCGCGCTTGTACTGGAGGTAGCGCTCGGTCGCCTCGGCGAACAGCACGGCGCCGTCCGGCGCCACGATGGCGAGCGCCGGATCGTGGAAGGTGCTCGCGAGCCCGATGTAGTAGCGCAAGGCGGGTCCTTGTTAGGGTTCGAGGCTCTCCGCACCGAGTTCGCGCTTCTCGGCCTCGCCTATCTCTTACGGAACGGACGCCCCTCGGCTATATAACCCGGCGATAGACGCTCCAATCCCTTCGGAAGGGCAAGTTGATGACCGACGCACATACCCAGATCGAGACCGAGGTGAAGTCGAACGACGTGGTCCTGTTCATGAAGGGCACGCCGCAATTCCCGCAATGCGGGTTCTCGGGCCAGGTCGTGCAGATCCTGACCTATCTCGGCGTGCCGTATAAGGGCGTGAACGTCCTCGAGGATGCCGCCCTGCGCGACGGCATCAAGGCGTATTCGAACTGGCCGACGATCCCGCAGCTCTACGTGAAGGGCGAGTTCGTGGGCGGCTGCGACATCACCCGCGAGATGTTCCAGGCGGGCGAGTTGCAGCAGTTGATGACCGAGAAGGGCATCGCGGCGAAGACCGCCGCGTAAGCCGACCAGGCCGGGCCGACCGGCAGGCTACTCGGCGGCTTCCTTCCGGAGCGGATCCGCCTCGAACTGGAGCGCGGCAAGCCTCGCATACAGGCCGCCCTGCCGCACGAGCATGTCGTGCGGACCCTGCTCGACGATCCGGCCGCCATCCATGACGAGGATGCGGTCGGCGCTGCGCACGGTGGCCAGCCGGTGCGCGATGACGAGCGTCGTGCGGTCGCGCATGAGCCGGTCCAGCGCATCCTGCACGTCGCGCTCGCTTTCCGCGTCCAGCGCCGACGTCGCCTCGTCGAGGAGCAGGATCGGCGCGTCCTTCAGGATGGCTCGCGCGATGGCGATGCGCTGCCGCTGCCCGCCGGAGAGCGTGATCCCGCGCTCGCCGATATCCGTGTCGAAACCCTGCGGCAGTGCGTCGGTGAACTCCGCCGCCGATGCCAGGGCCGCCGCCCGCCGCACCTCGGCATCGCTCGCGCCGGGTCGCCCATAACGGATGTTCTCGGCCACTGTTCCCATGAAGATCACGGGGTCCTGCGGCACGAGCGCGATGCGCCGGCGCAGCTCGAGCGGGTCGATCTCCCGCACGTCGTGGCCGTCGATCAGCACGCGCCCGTCCTGCGGGTCGTAGAAGCGCAGCAGGAGCTGGAAGACTGTCGACTTGCCGGCCCCGGACGGGCCGACCAGCGCGACGCGCTCGCCCGTCCCGACCTGCAGGGTGACGCCGCCGAGCGATTGCGAATCCCGGGTCGGGTAGGAGAAGCGCACGTCGGCGAGCGCGATCGTCCCCGCTTCCCGCCCGGACATCGGCAGCGGCGAGCTCGGCGCCGCGATGGCGGATTTCGCGGCCAGGATCTCGCCCAGCCGCTCCGCCGCTCCCGCCGCGGCGGAGAGCTCGCCATAGACCTCCGAGAGCTGCCCGAGCGCACTCGCGGCAAACACCGCATAGAGGACGAACTGCGACAGCCGTCCCGAACTCATCTGGCCGGCCAGGACATCCTGGGCTCCCCACCACAGGATGCCGACGATCGAGGCCGAGATGAGGAAGATGACGCCGCCCGTGAGCCAGGCGCGCGCGACGCTCGACTTGCGGGCCGCCTCGTAGGCCTCCTCGACCGATCCGGCGAAGCGGTGCGCCGTCGCGCGCTCCATGCCGAAGGCCTGCATCGTCCGCACCGCGCCGACGGCCTCTGCCGCATAGGCCGAGGCATCCGCGAGCCGGTCCTGCGCGGCGCGGGAGCGGCGCTGCACGGCGCGTCCTGAGAACACGAGCGGCAGCACGATGAGCGGGATCGCCGCGATGACGAGCGCCGACAGCTTCGGGCTCGTCACGATCATCATGCCGAGCGCGCCGAGGAACAGCAGGCTGTTGCGCAAGGCAAGCGAGACCGACACGCCGAAGGCGGATTTCACCTGCGTGGCATCCGCCGTGAGGCGCGATACGAGCTCGCCCGATTTCGACCGGTCGAAGAAGGCGGGGTCGAGTTCCGTCAGGTGCCGGAACACGGCCGAGCGGAGATCGGCCACGATGCGCTCGCCGAGCGTCACGACCGTGTAGAAGCGCGCCGCGCTTGCCACCGCGATCGTCGCGACCACGGCGACCATCACGCCGAAATAGGCGTTGATCAGCGCGCCGTCCTGCTCGGAGAAGCCGTGGTCGATCACCCGGCGGGCCGCGACCGGCAGGGCCAGCGTCGCAGCGGACGCGATGCTG
>CAXUKK010000300.1:0-4301 GCA_964251455.1 uncultured Enterovirga sp. | reverse complement strand
GCCTCCGAGGATGCGGTGCTCAACGCCAATTACGTGCGCGCCTCGCTTGCCGACCTGATGTCGCTGCCCTTCGGCGACAAGCCCTGCATGCACGAGGTTCTGTTCGACGATGCCTGGCTGAAGGACACGGGCGTCACGACGCTCGATTTCGCCAAGGCGATGATCGACGAGGGCTACCACCCGATGACGGTGTATTTCCCGCTGGTCGTGCACGGCGCGATGCTGGTTGAGCCGACGGAATCCGAATCGAAGGCCTCGCTCGACCTGTTCGTCGCGACGCTGCGGGATTTGGCGATGGCGGCGAAGCGCGGCGAGACCGAGCGCTTTACCGGCGCACCCTACTTGGCGCCACGCCGCCGTCTCGACGAGACTCGGGCTGCTCGGCAACCGATCCTGCGGTGGACGCCGCCTGCACCGACCGGCGCGCAGGAGGCGGCGGAGTAGGGCAGGGGAGGTCTGGGGCACACTGCCTTGTGCTGAGGTGCGAAGCCTCGAGGCAGACAGAAGCGGCTGTGCGTCCTTCGAGGGCCGACTGAGCCGGCCACCTCAGGATGAGGAGCGTGGTGCTGGCCTACCGGCCGGCCGCTCAGATCAAGAGTGCAGTTTGCCCTGGACCTCGGTGAGGCTGCGGGCGAGGAGGTCCTCGGCCGCGCCACCACGCATCTGGTCCCGCAGCAGCGTCTCGGACACCCGCACGGCGGCATCCGCAGCTGCGGCTCGAACCTGCTGCATGGCGTTCGCCTCCGCCTGGGCGATCTTGGTTTCGGCGGCGACCGTGCGGCGGCGGACGAAATCGGTCATGCGGTCATGGGCCTCGCGCGCCACGCGCTCGGCGTCCTCGCGGGCTGCGCTGACGATGTCCTGCGCCTCGCGCTCGGCCTCGTCCCGGCGGCGCTTGTACTCTACCAGGAGCGCCTCGGCCTCGGCCCGCAGGCGCTGCGCCTCGTCGAGCTCGGCACGGACGCGCCGGCCACGGGCATCGAGGCTGCCGATCATCGACTTGAAGGCTCCCAGGCGCCAGGCAATCGCCAGGAAGATGACGAACGCGACGCCGACCCAGAATTCAGGAGTGCTGAACATGATGCGGCCTCAACTCCCGGAACGATCGTAGGCGGCTTCGATCGCGACGGCGTCCGGCGTCCTGCCGGTCAGGCGCTCGACGATCGCACTCGCGGCGCCGGTCGCGACCTCGCGGACATTCGCCATGGCGCTCTCGGTCCTGCCGCGGATCGTGGCCTCGGCCTCCGCGAGTTTCGCCGCGAGCTCCGCTTCCAGGGCCTTGCGTCGCACCTCGGCTTCGGTGCTCAAAGCCGTGCGCGTGTCCTGCGCGATGGCCTGGGCCTTGCCGCGGGCTTCAGCCAGCGACTGCTCGTAGGCGGTGCCGGCCTCCTGAGCCCGGGTCCGCATCGTGGCCGCCTGGTCGAGGTCGGCTGCAATGCGCTGCCGACGGTCATCGAGGACAACCCGGACGCGCGGCAGCGCCACTTTCGACATCAGGTAGTAGAGCAGGCCGAAGGTGATCGCGAGCCAGAGGATCTGGCCCGCGAAGGTCTCGGTCCGAAAGGCGGGAAACCCGCCAGTAGGATGTTCTGCGACTTCCGTTCCCAATTCAGGTCGGCTGCTCGAAGGGGACGCCATTGCGCTAAGAACCCGTCACGATGAGAGAGCCGGGCTTGCCCGGCTCGGTCTGTTCCCCGGTTCTCAGCGGAACAGGAGGAGGATGCCGATGACGAAGGCGAAGAGGCCCAGCGCTTCCGCGAAGGCAACGCCGACGATCGCGCGGGTGAACTGGGCGTCAGCGGCCGAAGGGTTGCGCATGGCGCCACCGATGTAGTTGCCGAAGATATTGCCCACGCCGATCGCGGCAAGGCCCATTCCGAGGCAGGCAAGGCCAGCGCCGATGAGCTGGGCGGCGGTCGCGTCCATGATGATGTCTCCTAGATGTAAGCTTGGTTGGTGAAGGCTGCGACGCGCCCGGCCTCAGTGGCCGGGGTGGAGAGCGTCGTTGAGGTAGATGCAGGTCAGGATCGTGAACACGTAAGCCTGGATGAAAGCAACCAGGAATTCGAGCGCGGTCAGCGCGACGGCCATGATCAGCGGAAGAACCGAACCGAGGATTCCGAGGAAGCCGAGGCTCGCCAGCGTCACCACGAAGCCGGCAAACAGCTTCAGGGCGATGTGGCCCGCCATCATGTTGGCGAACAGACGCATCGAGAGGCTGACCGGCCGCGCCAGGAAGGACACGACCTCGATCACGGTGATGATCGGGAGGACGTAGATCGGGATGCCGGAAGGGGCGAAAAGCCTGAAAAACCCAAGGCCGTTCTTCGCGAACCCGACGATGATGACCGTCAGGATCACCACCAGAGCGAGCGCGAAGGTGACGATGATGTGGCTCGTGACCGTGAAGCCGCCGGGCACCAGTCCCAACAGGTTCAGGACGAGAACGAACATGAAGAGCGAGAAGACGAGCGGGAAGAACTGCATCCCGTCCCGGCCGGCGGTGGACTGCACCGTCGAGGCGACGAATTCGTAGGACATCTCGGCGAGCGACTGTAACCGGCCAGGCACCAGCTGGCGGTTTCGCATGCCCCACATCATCAGGAGGGTGATCACGCCCACGGCGATGATCATGAAAACGCTGGAATTCGTCAGGCCAAGCCCGGTATTTCCCAGCGGTACCAGTGTGTTGATTTCAAACTGGTGGATCGGGTCGATCTTGCCGGCCGCCATCCCGCCGCTCTCGGTCCTTCACTGCATCCAGACGCCACCACGGCTCCCGGTTATTGCTGCGGAGGCCATGTCCGGCTTCGCCCGGGGAGTCAACCCCTCGGGTCGCCTTCGGTCGTCCGCGACGGAGCGGTTCCGCGGGCCGCGGTCCGGATCAGGTTCATGGTTCCGGCAGCGAAACCGATGAGGATGAAGACCACGAGCCCGATGGGGGAGCTCCCCAGCGCGCGGTCGAGGAACCATCCGAGCCCGCCTCCCACGGCGACGCCGGCAAACAGCTCGGTGGAGACCCGCAACGCTGCGCCGAGGCCGGAGGGCGGCGCCGCCGCGGACCTCGTCCCGTCCGCCGCTTCCCGTCTGCTTTGGGCTTGGTCGATACGTGCTTTCAGGGCGTCCAGCCGATGCGGATCTCCGGGCCGAGGCGACGGGTCGTGGTGCTCAGACATGTCGGTTCATCCTAAGGATATCGGCTGACGCAGCGGAGCTGCCGGCCTGCAGGAGGATGGGGAAACGCGGCGGACCTGCACGCGGTCCCGGCCCACCGAAGGCGCAAGGCATGCTGCGGTCACACCGCTTCGCGCAATTGCTCCGCGACTTCGAGATCCACGGACACGAGTTGCGACACGCCGCGCTCCGCCATCGTCACCCCGAACAGCCGGTCCATGCGGGCCATCGTGATCGGGTTATGCGTGATGACCAGGAACCGCGTTTCCGTCTCGGCCGCCATGTCGCGCAGAAGGTCGCAATAGCGCTCGACATTTGCGTCATCGAGCGGTGCATCCACCTCGTCGAGGACGCAGATCGGGGAAGGGTTGGTCAGGAACACGGCGAAGATCAGCGCGATCGCGGTCAGGGCCTGCTCGCCGCCGGACAGGAGGCTCAGCGACGCCGGCTTCTTGCCGGGCGGGCGGGCCAGGATCTCGAGCCCGGCTTCGAGGGGGTCGTCGGAATCGATCAGCGTCAGCTCGGCCTCGCCGCCACCGAACAGCTTCGTGAAGAGCCGGCCGAAATGGGCGTTGACGATGCCGAAGGCCGCGACCAGCCGCTCGCGGCCTTCCCGGTTGAGGTTGCCGATCGCCCCGCGCAGACGGCGAATCGCCTCGACGAGGTCCTCGCGCTCGGCCGAAAGCTGGCCCCGCTTCCCCTCGGTCTCGGCAAGCTCCTCTTCCGCCCGCAGGTTGATGCCGCCAAGCCGCTCGCGGTCCGCCTTCAGCGAGGCGAGACGGGCTTCGACGGTCGGGAGGTCGGCGGTCGCGCTATCGTCGGTAAGACCGGCCAGCGCCATCAGGCCGGCCGGATCGGTCTCGAAGGTCTCGACGATGAGGCGGGTCAGCTCGGCAAGCCGCTCGGCCGCCGCCTGGGCGCGGACCTCGGAGCCCGCACGGCGCTCCCGCGCGGCGGCAAGGTTCTCGAGGGCCGCCCGCGCGGCCCGGTCCGATTCGGCGAGTGCGGTTTCGGCCCGGGCGAGCTTGTCGGCCGCGTCGCTGCGGCGCGAATCCGCGATCTGGATCTCGGCCGTCAGAGCTCGCCGGCGCGTGAGGAACGTGTCCGGCGCCGCGGCGAGCTTGGCA
>CAXUKK010000299.1:0-4303 GCA_964251455.1 uncultured Enterovirga sp. | reverse complement strand
GGCCAGCGGCGGCCGCTTCGCCAACATCAACCGGCCGATCGCCGGGCCGACGCACGACAAGGATCTTCCGGTCGGAAACCATCCGCTGCAGCTCTACTCGCTCGGCACCCCGAACGGCGTGAAGGTCACGGTCCTGCTGGAGGAGCTTCTCGCCGCGGGCCACACGGGCGCTGAATACGATGCGTGGCTCATCCGAATCGGCGATGGCGACCAGTTCTCGAGCGGCTTCGTCGGCGCTAACCCGAACTCGAAGATCCCGGCGCTCGTCGACCGGAGCGGGCCGAGCCCGATCCGCGTTTTCGAATCCGGCGCGATCCTCGTCCATCTCGCCGAGAAGTTCGGTGCCTTCCTGCCGACCGAGCCAGCCGCCAGGGCGGAAACGCTGTCGTGGCTGTTCTGGCAGATGGGCAGCGCGCCCTTCCTCGGCGGCGGCTTCGGCCATTTCTACGCCTACGCGCCGGTGAAGATCGAATACGCGATCGACCGCTACGCGATGGAGACGAAGCGCCAGATGGACGTGCTCGACCGGCGCCTGGCCGAGACCAGGTTCGTCGCCGGCGACGAATACACGATCGCCGACATGGCGATCTGGCCCTGGTATGGTGGGCTCGCCAAGGGTTGGCAGTACGGCGCAGCCGAGTTCCTGCAGGTCCAGGACTACACGAACGTGCTGCGCTGGGCCGACGAAATCCATGCCCGCCCGGCCGCGAAGCGCGGCCGCATGGTGAACCGGATCACGGGCGAGCCGTCCGAGCAACTGCACGAGCGCCACGATGCCTCCGACTTCGACACGAAGACGCAGGACAAGATCGCATCGGGGAGCTGATCGTTAGGGTAGCCGCCTGACGCGGGCAGCCAGCGGGCGGCGCTAACCTCTCAGGGTCAGCCGCCCGCCTGCCATGTCGAAGCCCTTGAGGCGGCGGAGGAAGGACATACCCAGCAGGCTCGTGCCAAGCCGGCCTGCCGGCAGCACGACCGCCTCGACGTCGCGGACCGAAATGTCGCCGACCCGGATCTCGCGGATGCGCGCCTCGGCGACGCTCACCGTGCCGTTCGCCGTCGAGATCGGCCGGTTGAACGCGCCAGGGTTCGGGCGGATGCCGGCCCTCTCGGCATCCTCCAGCGTGAGGGCGACGATGCTCGCTCCCGTATCGACCAGCATCCTGACCGTCAGGCCGTCGATCTGCGGATGAAGCAAGAAGTGGCCGCTCCCATCTGCCTGAAGCACGAGAACGCGCTCGGGCGAGTTCGGCGTCCCGGAGCCGATCGCGCGGCTCGGCTGCGGCGATGGTGCCCGAGATTTCCGAACAAGTTCCGATATGTGCTCGCCGGCCAGGCTGGCTGACAGGGCAACAGCCACGAGCGTGCCCGTGGCCCAGATGATCGGGCGCGTCATGGCGGAGGTCTCCGGCCAGGACAATGTCACCGCAGCGCACCGATCGGGTTAACGCGGGCGGCTCGAGGCGCCGTATTCAGGGCGTGGTTTCCGTCGCATTGATGCAGTCTCCGGGATACTGTCGGTTTCAGGTCGCGCCGGCGAGCAACTCCAGGGTGCGCGCGTCGGGCTCGCCGCTGCAGTAGCGCGCGAGCGCCTCGCCGAAGAGGGTCTCCCGCCGCTCCGCGGCACGGTCGAACAGCGTCATCGAGGAGCAGAACTTCAGATCGTCCGGAGAGCCGAGGATTGACGTCAGCGTTCGTCCCTCCACGTCGAGCATGGCCTCCGTGCATGTCCGGAGCCGCGGGCCAAGAACCGGGTGGGCCAGATAAGCTTTAGCCTCCTGGAGGCCGGAGATGCCGAAGAACCGCGCCGTCGGGGAGGAGCCGAGCCCGCGCAGTTGCGGAAAGACGAACCACATCCAGTGGCTGCGCTTGCGCCCAGCCGTCAGCTCGCTCAGCGCCGTGTCATGGACGGGCCCTTGGGCCTCCACGAACCGGCTGAGCTGGAAAGCGTCTAAATCGGTCATGGTATTCGCCCTGAAGAGTGGGTCAGGCTGCCCGGATCCGCTCTAGGAAGCGCTCAGGTGTCGGGTGTGAGCTCCGCCGCCCGTCGCGAGTTCCGCTGCGTGGCCGGAGGGGATTGAACCCGCCCGTGGACCCTCAGGCAGCGTCCCGCAGGATCTCCTCCTCGGTGCAAACCCGATTACGCCCTGTCGACTTGGCGACGTATAGCGCGCGGTCGGCGCGTTGGATGATATCCTCGACGTCGCGATCATGGGCCTGGGCCATGGCCAGGCCGACGGAGATCGTGACGTGGACGGGACCGCTGCGCTCGGTCGCCATCGGAGCCGCGGAGATCATTTGGCGCACCCGCTCCGCGAAGATCATTGCGCCGTTCGCATCGGTTTCGCGCAGGAGCACGACGAATTCCTCGCCGCCGAAGCGAGCCGCCTTGTCGGTACCGCGCACGGCCGATGACACGATGGCGCCGACGCCCTTGATTACGTCGTCCCCTGCGGCGTGGCCGAACGTGTCGTTCACACGCTTGAAGAAGTCGATGTCGACGACGAGCACGGCGATCTGCCGCTTGTACCTGCGAAAGTAGCTCATCGCGTCCGAGGCGAAGACCTGGAACGCACGGCGGTTCAGGAGGCCCGTGAGGGGATCCCTGTCTGCCAGAATCTGCAGCGCGTTCAGGTCCTCGCCGAAACGACGCGTCTTCTCCTCCAGCCGTCTCGCCATCGCGGCAGCCTCGCGCTTTGCAGCCTGTTCCTCGGTCTCCGCACTGCCGATCCGACGCAGAAGCGAGCGGACGGAGGAGGAGAGTCGCACGACGTCGCTCGATCCGTGTCCCCATCCTACGGTCGTGACCGCGTCGTCTCGGCCGATCAGGTCGAGATTGTCGGCGAGAGCGTGGAGGGGGCGCGTGAGCCGGAGCGCCAGGAAAGCCGCTAGCGCGGCAATCAGCATCGCCAGAAGTGATCCAGCCACGATGATCGTCAGAGCAAGGGCCCTGGCGGGCGCGAGCGCGACGTCCAGAGGACGACGGGCGATCACCATCCAGCCGAGGCCGGAATAGTCTTGATAGCCTTTGGTCAAAACGGCCGAGTTGAGGCCGGTGTCAGTCCGGGAATCGACAAACGTCAGTTGGCGCTGTTGCTTGATCGCGGAAATCGAGGCTTCGCCGAAGGGAGCCGTCCCGAACCCCTGGCCAAGCAGGGTCTCGCCCTGTCCGTTGAGGATCCAGATATCCGTCTGCTGCTCGGGCCTGAGATTCGCGAGCATCAGGCGGCGGACCTCCGCTGCCCAACCCCAGCTCATGTGAGCCCCGAGCACGCCCAGCAGCGTTCCGTCCTCGCCTAACACCGGGACGGCAACGTCAACGAACCGAAAGGGGTCGCCGGTGGGAGATGGACCGAGCTTCTGCGCCAGGAGCTTCGCGTCATGCACGTCCTGCACGGTCGCGGATTTCAGGCCCTCGATGAACCAGGGCCGCGCCGTTACCGAGGCTCCCTCGAGCATTCCCTTCGTGGCGGCCCGAACCGTCCCGTCCGGCGTTGCGAAACCGATCCAGGCATATTCCGGCAGCGTGGATTGCAACTGCTCCATGACCGCCCGGATCGTGGCCGGCGGCCCCTCCCAGATGTCCTTGAGAGGCTGCAATTCCGCGATGTTGCGAACCTCGCGTAAGCGCGCGAACATCCTGAGATCCAGGCGATCTGCCATGTTTGCAGCGAGGGAGTTCAGTTCGGCTTCGGCCTGGTCGCTCGCCTGCTGTTGTGCCAGCCGCGCCGACAAAAGAGAGGCCGATATCGCGATCAAGAGACAGGCGCCGCCAACAAAGAGCGCAACCTGCGCGCCCAGCGACATTCGTTCTTGAAGTGTCTGTATGTTCAGACGTACCCGTCCCAGCATGCGTGACCCGAATATAAAACCAGTCTTGCTTTAACGGCTCCAGGTAAACAGAGCCGGAGCATTCGACGTCAATGACGGGTTAATCACAGAAGATGGATTAGCCCCTTACAACACGTGCCGCGAACCGGGTGAACACGTCGAACGAGTCTTCAGGCGGCTATCGCCATACCTGTCTTGAGCGGCCAGGCGGCCGCCTTCTCTCGTCTGACGCCGCCAGAGGCCGCCCCGCGAACTTGCGCCGCCGCCGCTGTGCCGTGCCTCTTCTCAGCCTCCGCAGGTGCGGCTCATGTCGCCCCGTGCGTCTCCACGTGAAGCGCATAAAGCGAGTGGCAGGCCGCCATGTAGAGCCGGTTGTTCTTCGGACCGCCGAAGGTCAGGTTCGAGCAGCGCTCCGGCAGGCGAATGAAGGCGAGGGGCTTGCCCTGCGGGTTGAACACCAGCACGCCGTCGA
>CAXUKK010000298.1:0-4314 GCA_964251455.1 uncultured Enterovirga sp. | reverse complement strand
GCCCATGCAGCTTCTCGCCGTCGAGCCGGAAATCGAGGTGGCCCTTGGCCATCGCCTTGTGGGGATCCCCCTCGGGCTGCCAGGTCCCGCGGTCCCAGATGAGCACCGTCCCGCCGCCATACTGGCCCTTGGGAATTGTGCCTTCGAAGGTGTTGTACTCGATCGGGTGGTCTTCGACATGGACGGAGAGCCGCTTCTCGCCCGGCACGAGGCTCGGGCCCTTCGTGACGGCCCAACTGAGCATCACGCCGTCGAGCTCGAGCCGAAGGTCGTAATGCAGGCGGCTCGCCGCGTGTTTCTGGATGACGAAGGCCGAGCCGGCCGCACTCTCGGGCCCGCCCTTCGGCTCCGACGTCTTATCGAAGTCCCGCTTCGCAAGGTACGCAGCAAGCTTAGCCATCGCGTCAGTAATTCCGCGGGCGAAAACCTGTTCCCTCAGGGTCCCGTCGGCGCTAGCGCCGGGCGTTCTTGCGCCGGGCTGGCTCGGGTAGTTAAAGCGCGGACACGCCCTGAGTTTCGGCCCTCGCCAGGCCTCGCGATCCGAGAGCATCTCGCCCCATGAACGCCAACCTGTTTCAGCGCATCTCGGACGCGGTCGCCGATACGGCCAAGGTCGCGATCGAGACGAGCGCGGGCCGGCGCTACACCTACGACGACCTCATCCTCGGTTCGGGCCGCTTCGCCAACGCGCTGGTCGATCGCGGCGTGAAGCCCGGCGACCGCGTCGCCGTGCAGGTGGAGAAGTCGGTCGAGGCCGTGATCCTGTATCTCGCCTGCCTGCGGGCCGGCGCCGTCTACCTGCCGCTCAACACCGCCTACACGTTGGCCGAGCTCGAGTACTTCATCGGCGATGCCGAGCCGGCCCTCATCGTCTGCGATCCGGCGAAGCGCGAGGGGCTCGCTCCGATCGCGGGGCGCGCGAAGGCGGCGCTCGAGACGCTCGACAAGGCGGGGCAGGGCTCGATCGTCGATCTGGCCGAGGGCGACTCGCGCGCCTTCCTCACCGCCGTCGTCGACGACGACGATCTCGCGGCCATCCTCTACACGTCAGGCACGACCGGGCGCTCGAAGGGCGCGATGCTGACCCACGGCAACCTGGTCTCAAACGCGCTGACGCTCCGCGACACGTGGCGCTTCACCTCGGCGGACGTCCTCCTGCACACCCTGCCGATCTACCACACGCACGGGCTGTTCGTGGCGTCGAACGTCACCTTCATCTCGGACGCGTCGATGATCTTCTGCTCGCGCTTCGACGCGGACGAGGTCATGCGGTTGCTGCCCCGCGCGACGGTGATGATGGGCGTGCCGACGTTCTACACCCGCCTCCTCAAGCATCCCGGCCTCACGCAGGAGGCGACGGAGCACATGCGCCTCTTCGTGTCCGGTTCGGCGCCGCTCCTCGCCGAGACGCATCGCGAATGGCGCGAGACGACCGGGCACGCCATCCTCGAGCGCTACGGCATGACTGAGACCGGCATGAACACGTCGAACCCCTATGAGGGGCAGGAGCGCATGGCCGGCACGGTCGGTTTCCCGCTGCCGGAGGTCGAGATCCGTGTCGTCGACCCGGAGAGTGGCGAGGAACTGGCGGACGGCGAAGTCGGCATGATCGAGGTACGCGGCCCGAACGTGTTCAAGGGCTATTGGCGCATGCCGGAGAAGACGGCGGCCGAGATCAAGCCGGACGGCTTCTTCATCACGGGCGACCTCGGCAAGATCGACGAGGCCGGCTACGTCCACATCGTCGGGCGCGGCAAGGACCTGATCATCACGGGCGGCTTCAACGTCTACCCGAAGGAGGTCGAGAGCGAGATCGACCTCCTTCCGGGCGTGGTGGAGAGCGCCGTCATCGGCCTGCCGCATCCCGATTTCGGCGAGGGCGTGACAGCCGTCGTCGTGAAGGAGGCTGGCGCCGCGATCGACGAGGCGGGCGTGCAGGCGGCCCTGGAGGAGCGCCTTGCCAAGTTCAAGCTGCCGAAGCGCGTGATCTTCGTCGACGACCTGCCGCGCAACACCATGGGCAAGGTGCAGAAGAACGTCCTGCGCCAGGACAATTCCGGCCTCTACGGCGGCTGATCCGCGACCTCAGGAGAGGACGCGCTCGACCTTGCCGACGGCCGGCTTCGCCCGGAGTTCGGAGACGATCGCGTTCAGGTGCTTGAGGTCGAACACAGTCAGGTCGATCGTGACCTCGGTGAAGTCCTCGGTCCGGCGCTTCATCGATACGTTGTCGATGTTGCCGTCATGGTCGGCGATGACCTGGGCGATGCTGGCGAGGCTGCCGGGCTCGTTGATCGATTGTAGGGCGAGCCGGCTCGGGAAGCGCCTTCCCTCTCCGGGCTCAACGTCCCAGCGGACGTCGATCCAGCTCTCCGGCTCGTTATCGAAGGCCGCGAGCGCAGGACTCTGGATCGGGTAGATCGTGACGCCTTCCCCGCGGGTGAGGATGCCTACGATGCGATCGCCCGGCACCGCGCCGCCATTCGGCGCAAAGCGGATCGGCAGGTCCGAATCGATCCCCCGGATCGGGATGCCGTTCGGGGAGGGGCCGGACTGGCCGGCCCTGGCCGGCTTCGCTTCCTCGCGGGGCTCGCCGGGGCGGCGCTCGTCCTTGTAGTCGGGATAGACGCCGCGCACGACGTCGCCCGAGAACATTTCGCCGCGCCCGACCGCCGACAGCACATCCTCGATCGACGTGCGGGCGAGCCGGGGCAGGGCGCCCTTCAGCTTGTCGTCCGAGAAAGCCTTGCCGGCCCGCTGGAAGGCGCGTTCGAGGATCTGGCGTCCCAGCCCGGCATATTGCCGGCGCACGGACGACCGGGTGGCACGCCGGATCGCGGCGCGAGCCTTTCCGGTCGCCACGAGACCTTCCCAGGCCGGCGGCGGCATCTGGCCGTCGGCCCGCACGATCTCGACCTCGTCGCCGTTCTGCAGGTCGTTGAACAGCGGCGACATGCGGCCGTTGATCTTCGCCCCGACGGCGGAATTGCCGACATCCGTGTGAACGGCATAGGCGAAGTCGATCGCGGTCGCGCCTCGGGGCAGGGCGATCAGGCGCCCCTTAGGCGTGAAGCAGAAGACCTGGTCGTGGAAGAGTTCGAGCTTGGTGTGCTCGAGGAACTCCTCCGGGCTGTCGCCCTCGGCGAGAAGATCCACCGTGCGCCGCAGCCACTGATAGGCGCGGCTCTCGCCGCCGAGCTTCGGCCCTGAGGTCACGCCCTCCTTGTAGAGCGCATGCGCCGCGATGCCGTATTCTGCGATCTCTTCCATCTCGGGCGTGCGGATCTGCAGCTCGACCCGCTGCGATTGCGGGCCGATCACGGTCGTATGGAGCGACCGGTAATCGTTCTGTTTTGGCGTCGAGATGTAGTCCTTGAAGCGCCCCGGAACCATCGGCCAAGCTGTGTGGACGATGCCGAGCGCGCCGTAGCAGTCCCCCGTGTTGTCGACGAGGATGCGGAAGCCATAGACGTCCGAGAGCTGTTCGAAGGCGAGCGACTTGCGCTCCATCTTCCGCCAGACGGAGTAGATCCGCTTCTGCCGGCCGGAGACCTTGGCCTGGACGCCCTTGGCGTCGAGCTTCTCCTTCAGGGCCGTCTCGATCTCGTCGACGAGCCCGATATTGCGGCCGGTGAGGTCGTTCAGCCGCTTGCTGATGGTCTCGAACGCGTCCGGGTTCAGCGTCTTGAACGCGAGCTCCTCGAGCTCGTCGCGGATCTCCTGGATACCCATGCGGCCTGCGAGCGGCGCATAGATCTCGAGCGTCTCCTCTGCGATCCGACGGCGCTTCTCCGGCGGCATGAAGCCGAGGGTACGCATGTTGTGCAGGCGGTCCGCCAGCTTAACCAGCAGCACGCGGACATCGGCCGCGATGGCGAGGAGGAGCTTGCGGAAGTTTTCGCCCTGGGCAGCCTGCTTGGAGACGAGGTCGATCTTCTTGAGCTTGGTCAGCCCGTCGACGAGCGAGCCGATCTCCGGCCCGAACAGGCGGTTGATCTCGTCGAGCGTCGCGCCCGTATCCTCGATCGTGTCGTGCAGGACGGCAGCGACGATCGTCGCGCTGTCGAGGCGGAGGTCGGTGAGGATCGCGGCGACTTCGAGCGGATGCGCGACGAAGGGATCTCCCGAGGCCCGCTTCTGGCTGCCATGGGCCATCATCGCATAGACGTAGGCCCGGTTGAGGAGGGCCTCGTCCGCCGCGGGGTCGTAGCGTTTGACCCGCTCGACCAGCTCGAACTGCCGCATCATCGCGGGGTCAGAGCCTCATCACCAGAAATAGCATCCCGTGGATATCGGTCAGCGATGCTGCTGTTT
>CAXUKK010000297.1:0-4365 GCA_964251455.1 uncultured Enterovirga sp. | reverse complement strand
GGCTCGGCCGTGTTCCATCCCGAGGCCTCGCGCATCGCGCGTGCCGCGTCGGGCGGTCGGCATGGCCTGGCGCAGGCCCTGTTCCAGGTCGGCGGCAATTTCGGGCAGGCGATCGGTCCGCTGCTCGCGGCCTTCATCGTGGTGCCGCGCGGCCAGACGAGCGTCGCCTGGTTCTCGGTCGTGGCGCTCGCCGCGATCATGATCCTGCTCGGCGTCGGACGCTGGTACAGCCGGCATCTTGTGGCCGCCTTGTCCCGGCCGAAGGCCGCAGTCGCGCATCACGGCCTGTCCCGCCGCCAGGTCACGCTTGCGATCGCGATCCTGGTCGCGCTCGTGTTCTCGAAGAACTTCTACTCGGCGAGCCTGACCTCCTACTACACCTTCTACCTGATCCACCGCTTCGGCGTGCCGGTGCAGACGGCGCAGGTCTACCTGTTCGTCTTCCTCGGCTCCGTGGCGCTCGGGACCGTGCTCGGCGGCCCGCTCGGCGACCGGATCGGCCGCAAGCTCGTCATCTGGGTGTCGATCCTCGGCGTCCTGCCCTTCGCGCTGGCGCTGCCCTATGTCGACCTCACCTGGACCGTGCTCCTGACGGTCCCGATCGGCATGATCATGGCCTCGTCCTTCCCGGCGATCGTGGTGTTCGCGCAGGAATTGCTGCCCGGCCGCGTCGGCGTCGTCTCCGGGCTGTTCTTCGGCCTGTCCTTCGGCATCGGCGGGCTCGGGGCGGCGATCCTGGGCCAACTCGCCGACCACACGTCGATCGAGTACGTCTACCAGCTGACCGCCTTCCTGCCGGCACTCGGGATCGTGGCCGTGTTCCTGCCGAACCTGCGCCGGGCGGGCTGACCTATTTGAGCCAGCTGCCGACCGTGCCCGACGCGTAGAACACGCCGAAGCTCCAGCCGAGCGACCCGATCAGGTTCGCGATGTGGAAGGGCACCGGCGACATCCTGACGATCCCCGCGACCAGCGGTGCGAGCGGCCGGATCTGCCCCCAGAAATGCGAGAACAGGATGCCGGGCGCGCCCCATCGCTCGAAGAAGGCATGCGTCTTCCGCACGAGCTCCGGGCGTCGGTTCAGCGGCCAGCGCTCCAGGATAGCCGGTCCGAGCCACAGGCCGAGCCAGTACGACACCCAGTACCCAGCGACGCTGCCGATTGTCGCCGTGAGGGCGAGCGGGAGCATGCCGATCCCCGCTGCTCCGGCCACGGCGCCGAGAGCCGTGAAGAGCACGGTCGCGGGCGCAAGGATCGACACGAAGGCGAGGCATTCGAGGAATGCGATCAGCAGGACCAGGGGCAGGAGCAGGCCCATATTCGCCTGCGCGAACTCGGTGACCGTCTTGACGAACTCCTGCAGCATCCGGCCTAGCTCTCCGACGGGTCCTCTGCCCGTCCGAGGGCCATAGCTGCTTTCCGGCCGGAGTGCGCGTGAACATCCTGTCCATCCAGTCGCATGTCGCCTTCGGCCATGTCGGCAATGCCTCCGCGACCTTCCCGATGCAGCGGCTCGGGCACGAGGTCTGGCCGATCCACACCGTCCAGTTCTCCAATCACACCGGCTACGGCTCCTGGACGGGCCGCGTCTTCGACGGCCAGGCGGTCGAGGAACTGGTCGACGGGATCGCGGCCCGAGGCGTGCTGCCCTCCTGCGACGGCGTGCTGTCCGGCTACATGGGCTCGGCCGATATCGGCCAGGCAATCCTCGGCACGGTGGCGCGGGTCCGGGAGGCGAACCCGCGCGCGATCTATTGCTGCGATCCCGTCATCGGCGATGTCGGCCGCGGTGTGTTCGTGCGGCCGGGCATCCCGGAATTCATGCGCGACAACGCGCTTCCGGCGGCGGACATCGTGACGCCGAACCAGTTCGAGCTGGAATACCTCGCGTCGCGGGAGATCAGGACCGCACTGGACGCGAAGGAGGCCGTGGCCGCCCTTCAGGCGATCGGCCCGCGGGTCGTGCTCGTGACGTCCTTGCACACGGCCGACACGCCGGGCGATGCGGTCGATCTCGCGGCAGGCGAGGGGGACGCGCTGTTCCGCGTCAGGACGCCGAAGCTCGGCGTCTCCGTGAACGGCGCGGGGGATGCCATCGCGGCCCTGTTCACCGTGCATTACCTGACGAGCGGCTCCGCCCGGGTCGCGCTCGAGCGTGCGGCCTCCTCGATCTACGGGCTCCTGAAGCGCACGGAGGAGGCCGGCTCGCGCGAGATCCTGACCGTCGCGGCGCAGGACGAGTTCGTCTCCCCGACCTGGACGTTCACGGCCGAGCCGGTCTAACCCCGACGCCAGAGAGTTCGAGGATCCCATGCGCCGCCGCTTCGCCACGCTCGACGTGTTCACCACCCGCCGCTTCGCCGGCAATCCGCTGGCCGTCGTGCTCGATGCCGAGGACCTCGACACGGACGCGATGCAGACGATCACGCGCGAGTTCAACCTGTCGGAGACCGTGTTCGTCCTCCCGCCCGAGGACGCGCGGCACAAGGCGAAACTGCGCATCTTCACGCCCGGACGGGAATTGCCGTTCGCCGGCCACCCGACGGTCGGGACCGCGGTGCTGCTCGGCCTCGCCGGCCGGAACGGCGCGGATGCCCAGGCTTTCGGCCTGGAGGAGGGCGTCGGCATCGTGACCTGCATCGTGGAGCGGCGGGGTGAGGGCACGGGCTACGCCCGCTTTCGTCTTCCGAACCTGCCGGAGGCGATCGAAGGCGGGCCGGCGGTCGCGGACGTCGCCTGGGCGCTCGGGCTCGATCCCTCCGAGATCGGCTTCGACCGGCACATGCCGAGCCGCCACTCGGCCGGCAATCCGTTCGACTTCGTGCCGGTGCTGACGCGTGACGCCGTCGCCCGTGCCCGACCGAGCCCCGATGGTTTCGCGAAGGCGCTCGGGGCCGATGGCCCGGGCGTCTATGTCTACACGCGCGAAACCACCGAGGCCGGACACCAGTTCCACGCCCGCATGTTCGGCTCGCCGAGGACCGGCATCCCGGAGGACCCGGCGACAGGGTCGGCGGCAGCCGCCTTCGCGGGCGTCCTCATGCAGTTCGAGCCGCTCGGCGACGGCACGCACTCCTTCGTCATCGAGCAGGGCTACGAGATGGGCCGCCCGAGCCAGATCGACCTGCAGATCGTCATCGAGAGCGGCGCCCTCACGGCGGCGGAGATCGGCGGCGGCGCGATCCTCATGTCCGAGGGTGAGCTCGACGCGTGAGCGAAACGTCCCGGGTTGCCCGGGTTCGCGCCCGGCTCGTCGAGCGTCGCTGGATTTGGGCCGAGGAGAACGCGACGGCGATCGCGGCGAACTGGGAACGGCGGCGCGAGCGGACTCCGGCCATCTTCAACGGCCGGGTCCTCATGGTGGCCGAGACCTGGTGCATCGGCGACACTCTCGAGGCTGATTTTTTCGCGACCGACTACGCGAACCTGCTGGCCTGGAGTGACATGGGCCAGCCGGACCCGCACGTTGCCAACGGCTTCGCCATGGGCGCGCTTCGCACAGCGGATGGCGCTTTCATCCTGGGTCGCATGGCCGAGCATACGGCGAATGCCGGCCGGCTCTACTTCCCGTGCGGCACGCCGGACCTGTCCGATGTCACCGCGACAGACGAAGTGGACCTCGCCGGGAGCCTGGTGCGGGAGATCGAGGAGGAGACTGGGCTCGCGGCTGCCGAACTCGCGATCGAGCCTGGTTGGACGATTGTGCGCGAGGCCGGGCTTCTCGCCTTCATGCGACTCGCTCAACTGAGCGTCGACGGGGAGACCGCGCGCGAGCGTATTCGCGCCCATCTGGCCGCTGACCGGAAGCCGGAGCTTTCGGAGATCCGGCTCGTCCGATCGCTTGCCGATCTTGGCGACGCGCCGGTCCCGGCGGTCGTGCCGGCGTTTCTGCGCGACGCCTTCGCTCAGCGGTAGCCGAACCGGCTCTTCGTCGAGGCGACCACCGACCGCGCTTCGCCGTCGCGTCCCGCCGCGCAGGCGCTGTCCGCCCGCCCGAGGTCGGCATTGGCCCGATTGTAGACGCTCTGGCCCACATTGCCCGTGTCCACGTCGTTCTTCAGCACGGCGCGGAACTGCGCGATGTCGCCGGCGCATCCTGCACCCTCCGGCATGCGGAACGTGTTCGGCGTCACACCGGGAACGGTGCCTGGTGGCGGGGCCGGCGGGGTTGCCGCGGTCTGGGTGCAGGCCGCGAGGGCTAAGCCGAGGAGTGCTACGGCGCAAAACGTCTGAAGCAGCGCGCGGGACGGGATCATCGAGAGCTTCCTGAACAAGACCTGCGAGGTCGTATTACGCCGGGGCTCGGGTTGTCACGCGGCCGCGCATCGTCGGCCAGGGATGAGCGTTTCCGTCCATGATGGCGTC
>CAXUKK010000296.1:0-4366 GCA_964251455.1 uncultured Enterovirga sp. | reverse complement strand
GTGTACAAGTCCGACGAATGGCGGGTCCGGTTGGGATCGTGTTCAAACGATGCGTATGGGCGAAACCGACTTCGTGATTGCCGGCCCAGACACCGCTCCGGCGGGGGGTGTCGCTCGGTTGCACAGCCGGGCAGCCGAGATCCTCGCGCGCCGCATCCGTGCGGGTGCCGTCCCGGCCGGGACGCGGCTCCTCGAATCGCGTGTCGCGGCGGATTTCGGGATCAGCCGGGCACCGGCGCGGCAGGCGCTGGCGGCACTCGCGGGTGAGGGTCTCCTCTCGCGGGCGGAAGGGCGCGGATATGTCGTCACCGCCCTCGCGGGCGCCGGCGATGGTACGGCGGAGGTGCCGGGGCGGATCCACCTTTCGCCTGCCGCGAGTTGGGAGCGCATCTACGCCGAGG
Source organism: uncultured Enterovirga sp. (assembly GCA_964251455.1). Taxonomy (GTDB): domain Bacteria; phylum Pseudomonadota; class Alphaproteobacteria; order Rhizobiales; family Beijerinckiaceae; genus Enterovirga. The sequence goes on along the minus strand of CAXUKK010000296.1, from coordinate 3,965 downwards.
TAGAGACGAACATCGTCTCGCGCACCGCGTTCGCGAGCTGGCGCGTCGTCGAGGCGGAGATCGCGAAGCACCACGGCGTGAGCCGGACGGTGGCGCGCGAGGTCGTGGCCAGGCTCAACCAGCGCGGTATCATCCGCAAGGACGACGGCTCCCGCTGGTCTGCGCCCGCGCTGACGCCGCGCCACGTCGCCGAGCTCTACGAGATGCGCTGGACGCTGGAGCCGATAGCGCTCGCCAAAGCCGCCGACGCGCTGCCGAACGACCTTGTTCGCCGCGCGCTCCGGTCCACCGAAGCGGCGCTTGCGCGCGCCGAGACCCTCACGGGAGCGGACCTCGATGTGCTCGAGGCCGAACTCCATGTCGAGATCCTGGGGTTCTGTGGCCAGCGCACCCTGATGGACGCTCTCCGCTCCTACCAGTCGCTCCTCGTGGCGCACAGCTTCCTGTACCGCTGGATCCCGGCGCTGTTTCCGTCGGAGCCGTTTCTGCCGGAGCATCTGTCGGTGCTGGACGCTCTCGATCGCCAGCAGACGGACCGCGCCGTGGAAGCATTGCGCGAGCATCTCAAGGCATCGCTTGCGCGGGCGTTGGCGCGGATCGAAGCCGTGGCGGCCGGCTTCAGGCCGGAGCCTCTGCCCTATCTGCAACTCCTGCCAACGTAGGCGGGGCGGGCGGCGACGACTCGGCTCTCGCCGGTTGGAAAGTGTCCTTCGGGCTCGAAGAGTTCTGCTCCGGTCTCAGAGCCGGGGCGTGCGCGGATCGGCTTCGTCGCGCGAGGGCACCTTCACCAGCGCCTCGCCTTCAAGCACGATCTCACCTGCGACGGAGCAGACGCAGCTTAGCCGCGCCCGATGCTTTTCGGGCACGAGCTCGACGACTTCCACCGTGACCGCCACGGTGTCGCCGATCCGGACCGGCGCCCGGAAACGCAGGTTCTGCGACAGGTATATTGCGCCGGGACCGGGCAGGCGCGTCCCGAGCACGGCCGAAATGAGCCCCGCCGTGTACAGCCCATGCGCGATGCGCGTGCCGAAGGGCGTGCGGGCAGCGAAATGCTCGGACAGGTGGATCGGATTGCGATCACCCGTGATCTCGGCGAAGCCGACCACGTCCTGGGACGAGACGGTCTTCTCGAGACCGTCCTTCATGCCGACCGACAGGTCTTCGAAGTAGAGCGTCCTGAGTTCCAGCATCGCGTTGCTCCGTCAGGCGTGGACGAGGGCGGTGTCGTCGACGCCCTGCTCGGCGGCGGCGCGTCGTTCGGCGTCGATCGCTCGCCCGAAGGCCTGCCGGCCGCGGAGCCGGTCGCGATAGGCGAGGATCTCCGGCGAGAACCGCGCCGAGAGGCCCGTCTCGTCCGCGAAGTGCAACGCGTATCCGACCGAGATGTCGGCCATCGTGAAGCGCCCGGCAGCCAGCCAATCCCGCGTCGCAAGCCGCTCCTTCACGGCCCGCAGCCGGGCCGAGAACCAGCGGCCGTAATCCTCCGCCACCTGCGGCAGCCGCCGCTCGGGCGACTCCATGCTCCCGTAGCGCAGCACGATCGCCTGCGGGAACGTCAGGGTCGCCTCGCCGAAATGGAGCCAGTTCAGATAGGCGCCGTAATCCGCCTCGTCAGGCGCGACCGCGAGGTCGGACACTCCGCCACGGGTCGCGAGGTAATGGCAGATCGCCGCCGACTCGGTCATGCGGGTCTCGCCATCGACCAGGAGCGGGATCGTGCCGAGGGGGTTCGTGGCGAGGTATTCCGGCGAACGCTCCCGCGGCGGGAACGGCATCACGCGCAGATCGTAATCCAGCCCGAGTTCCTCGAGCGCCCAGAGCGGGCGGAAGGAGCGGGCGCCGACGCAATGATACAGGGTGATCACATCCACCTCCGGGGCCCTTCCGCAGCGGCCCAGCCGGGACTATATCGGTTCGGCGGGGCTGCGGGGCTCGTCAGGAGTACACATTCCCCGGGGCCTTATCGATTCCCTAGGGCGCTGTCCCTGGCCTCGTCCGTGGACTTGGTCACACGGTGCCCACCTACGTTGTAGGTTCCCGGGATCGACCTTCAACGGCTTTCGTGGCTCCGCACCTTCTCGCATGACAGACCTTTCGCCTGCCGAACGGAAACAGAAGCTCCGCGTCGAAGCTTTCGCCAAGCGCGAGGCGCTCGACCGCGACTGGCGTCGTACGGCCGCGCAGGCCATCGCGGCCCACGCGCTCGCCGCTCCCGAACTGCATGACATCCGGCCGATCGGCGGCTACTGGCCGATCCGTAGCGAGGTCGATCCGCGCCCACTCATGGAGGCCCTCGTGGGCCGCGACCAGGGCGTGGCGCTGTCCCAGATCCTGCACCCGCATCTCTCGTGGCGCGAATGGCACCCGGGCGACATGCTCGTCCATGGCGGGTTCGGCGTCAGCGAGCCCGGCCCGGACGCCGCGGAGGTCTTTCCGCGCGCGCTCCTCGTGCCGCTCGCGGCCTTCGACAGGCGCGGCGGGCGGCTCGGATACGGCAAGGGCCACTTCGATCGCTCGATCGCGGAGCTCTCGTCCCGCCATCCCGTGCTCGCCATCGGGCTTGCCTATGCGGCGCAGGAGATCGAGGACGTGCCGCGGGAGCCGCATGATCGTCTCCTCGATCTGATCGTAACCGAGGCCGGCATCGTGCGGCCGCAATAGGTCCGGCCATGCGCCTCCTGTTTCTTGGCGATATCGTCGGGCGGCCCGGCCGAAGAGCCGTCGTGGATCGCCTGCCCGGCCTGCGCGAGCGCTGGGAGCTCGATTGCGTCGTCATCAACGGCGAGAATTCGGCTGGCGGCTTCGGCATCACCGAGCAGATCCATGACGAGCTGCTCGGTGCCGGCGCGGATGCCGTCACGCTCGGCAACCATTCCTGGGACCAGCGCGAGGCGCTCGTCTTCATCGAGCGCCAGCCGAAACTGCTGCGGCCCGCCAATTATCCGCCCTCCGCACCCGGCCGCGGCGCGACGCTGATCGACACGGCGTCCGGCGGGCGCGTGCTCGTGGTCAACGTGATGGGGCGGCTGTTCATGGACGCGATGGACGATCCTTTCGCGGCCGCGGACCGCGAGATCGCGCAGTGCCCGCTCGGCCAGGTGGCGGACGCGATCATCGTCGACATGCATGCCGAGGCGACGAGCGAGAAGCAGGCCATGGCTTATCATCTCGACGGGCGGGTCTCGCTGGTCGTCGGCACGCACACCCATGTGCCGACGTCGGACCACCGGATCCTGCCCGGCGGGACGGCCTACCTGTCCGATGCCGGCATGTGCGGCGACTACGAATCGGTGCTCGGCCTCGCCAAGGACGAGCCGGTGCGGCGCTTCATCGAGAAGACGCCGGGCACCCGGGCCGAGGTCGCGACGGGCGAGGGCACCCTCTGCGGCATCGCGGTCGAGACCGACGACGCTACCGGCCTCGCTGTTAAGGTCGCGGCGGTCAGGATCGGGCCGAATTTGGAAGAGAGCCGGCCGAGGTTCTGGGAGTAGTCGTCCGCCCGCAGCACGGGCGACACCCCATCGGTAGCAAACTTTTAAGCCAATACCCTGCTTTTGAGGCTTCGATGTCGCGAGAGCACACCCCTCGCGACGCCGGCCTGTTTGCCTCCGGCGCGTATTGCCGGAGGGCGCGTAAGGAGTATCGGCTTGGCGACGAATCCGCGTCTTCCCGCCATTCTGGCGCTCGTCCTGACGGCGCTGACGCTCGGCGCCTGCGGGCATAATCCGGGCGGGTTCGGCCCGACCGCCCAGCTCGACGACCGCGAGTGCCTGGCCCGCGTCATGTTCTTCGAGTCGAACCGCTCGAGCGACGAGGGCATGCTGGCGGTCGGCACCGTGGTCATGAACCGCCTGCAATCGCCGAAATATCCGAAGACGGTCTGCGGCGTCGTCGGGCAGACCAACCAGTTCGCGGACGGGGCGCTGACGAACCACGTCAACAAGCGCCACTCCTCCTGGGCC
>CAXUKK010000295.1:0-4375 GCA_964251455.1 uncultured Enterovirga sp. | reverse complement strand
TCCGCCGCATCGACCGGCTGATGTCGATGTCGAACATGAAATACGACGCCATCGTCGGCTCGGGCATCGAAGTCGGCGAGCGCGTGCCGATCCCGCCGGAGCTCGTCCCACCGGACGCATCGGTCGAGATCGAAGCCAAGAAGGCCGCCGGCTACTACACGCCGGAGCCCACCTCCGTGTCCCTCGACGGCGTCAAGGGCCGGGATCTCGAGCGGTACTGATTGCGGCCCGTGCAAATGGGTCGCCTCGCCGGCTTTCCGGAAACATGCGACGGAATGCGAGCCACCGACCGGAATTTCTGATGCAGGGCTTGCGACGTCTTTGTGGGGCCGTGCTGGGCATCGCCTGCGCGGCCCCCCCGGCGGCTGCCACCGAGCTGAAGGTGGATTACCGCATCACGCTCGCCGGGCTGACGCTCGGGAATGCGGAACTCCAGGCCAAGATCATCGGCGACCGCTACGACCTCCGCATGAACGGCCAGTTGACCGGTCTTGCCGGCATGTTCACGGCGAGCGGGCGCGGCGGCGCGACGTCGATCGGAACGCTGTCCGGCAACCGCGCCCTCACGTCGGGCTTCTCGGCGAGCGCCAAGTCCAGCGGCGCCGAGCGGACCGTGCAGGTCGCGCTCGCATCCGGGAACGCCTCCGACGTGAAGATCGAGCCGCCCTTCGAGCCGCGGCCGGACCGCGTGCCGCTCGAGGAGGAGCACAAGCGAGGGATCATCGACCCGCTCTCGGCGATGCTCGCCGTCGCACCCGCGAGGGGCAAGCCGGACGACCCAGCCAATTGCAACCGCACGCTTCCCGTCTTCGACGGTACGCAGCGCTTCAACGTCGTCCTGAGTTATGCCGAGACGAAGCGGGTGCAGAAGCCGGGCTACACGGGCAACGTGCTCGTCTGCAACGCCCGCTACGCGCCGATCGCCGGACACCGGCCTCAGCGCTGGGCCGTGAAGTACATGCAGGACAACCGCGACATGGCCGTCTGGCTCGCGCCGGTTGAAGGCACGCGCGTGCTCGCGCCGATGCGCATCAACGTGCAGACCTATTTCGGCATGAGCGTCGTCGAGGCGGAGAAATGGGCGCTGGAGTGAATGGGGCTCGCCTTGGATGACGTCGCACGGCGCCGGGCCGCGAAGCGCTTCAACGAGCGGGTGAAGCTCACCGCGACGTTTCTGAACAATTCGGGCATAGCGACGCTTGTCGGCGCGTTCGTACTCCCTGCCGTGCAGGATGTCGCAAGGCTCGGGTGGATCCAGTGGGCTTCCGTTGCGGGTGCCCTTGCCCTACATTTGATGGCACAGCTCGTGCTGACGCTGTTCCGCAGCGAGGACTGAGTGCCGTGCCCATCGAGTTCTTCCAGCTTACCGCCACGATCCTGATCGGCCTCGCCGGATTCGGAGCCTTCATCCTGCTCCGTCGGGAAAGTGCCGCCTTGGACCGGAAATACGGCGCCGATCCGAAATAGGCCTGGATCACGCGGTCGCGGGGGTGGCGCAGCTGCTCTGAGCTGCCGCCGCCAAGGTGGCAGCCCGAAAGCGGACGCCCTATCTAAGCAGGACCTTGAACTCGCGCACGAGCGTTCGCGTTTCTCCGCCGCGCCTGATCCGAGGCCGCGCCGCACCGAAGGCGTCATTCCTTTTGCCCGCCCGCCGCTCCCTGCCTCCGAACCTGCGCGCACGCGGCGTCACCGCGGTGCTCGGGCCCACGAACACGGGCAAGACGCATCTCGCGATCGAGCGCCTGTGCGCGCATTCGTCCGGCATGATCGGGCTGCCGCTGCGGCTTCTGGCGCGCGAGGTCTATAACCGCGTCGTCGAGAAGGTCGGGGTCCAGGCGGTCGCCCTCGTCACAGGCGAGGAGAAGATAAAGCCCGACCATCCGCGCTATTGGATCTCGACGATCGAGGCGATGCCGCGCGATCTCGAGCCCTCCTTCGTGGCCATCGACGAGATCCAGGTCGCGTCCGATCTCGACCGCGGCCATGTCTTCACCGACCGTCTCCTGAACCAGCGCGGACGCGAGGAGACGCTCCTCATCGGTTCGATGACGATGCGGCCGATTGTCGAGGCCCTGATCCCGGGGGTCCACGTCGTCACCAGGCCGCGCTTGTCGTCCCTGTTTTATGCGGGGGAGAAGAAGATCTCCCGCCTGCCGCCACGCTCCGCCATCGTCGCTTTCTCGGTCGAGGAGGTCTACGCCATCGCCGAGGTGATCCGGCGGCAGCGCGGCGGGGCCGCCGTCGTGCTCGGCGCCCTCTCGCCCCGGACCCGGAACGCGCAGGTCGCGCTCTATCAGTCCGGGGATGTCGACTACCTGATCGCGACGGACGCGATCGGCATGGGCCTGAACCTCGACGTCGACCATGTCGCCTTCGCGGCCGACCGGAAATTCGACGGCTTCCGCTTCCGCAAGCTGTTCCCGGCCGAGCTCGGGCAGATCGCCGGGCGCGCCGGACGCCACATGAAGGATGGCACCTTCGGGACGAGCGGGCGCTGCGACCCCTTCGATCCCGACATGGTCGACGCGCTCCAGAACCATCGCTTCGAGCCGGTCCGGGTGATCCAATGGCGTAATCCCGACCTGAACTTCGCGACCATCGGCGCGCTGCAGCGGAGCCTGGCCGTGGTGCCGAACGAGAAGGGCCTGACGCGGGCGCCGATCGGCGAGGACGTGGCCGCGCTCGACATCCTGGCCCGCGAGGACGACCTGCGCGGCTTCGCGCGCAGCCGTGCCGCGGTCGAGCGGCTGTGGGAGGTCTGCCAGCTCCCGGATTACCGCAAGGTCTCGCCGGCGAGCCATGCCGACCTGATCGGTTCGATGTACCGCTTCTTGATGCAGGACAAGCGCGTTCCGGCCGACTGGTTCGCCCGGCACGTCAAGATGGTGGAGCGCACCGACGGCGATATCGAGACACTGTCCCATCGCATTGCCCAGGTGAGAACCTGGAGTTTTGTCGCGAATCGCCCCGACTGGCTTGCCGATCCGGAGCATTGGCAGGGCGTGACGCGTCGAGTAGAGGACACCCTATCCGACGCCCTGCACGAGCGACTGGCAGCCCGCTTCGTGGATCGCCGCACGAGCGTCCTGATGCGGCGCCTAAGAGAGAACGCCACGATGGAAGCCGAGATCAGCATAGGCGGCGACGTCACCGTCGAAGGCCAGCATGTCGGGCACCTGTTCGGGTTCCACTTCGTGCCCGATCCGGGTGCGACGGGCGAAGAGGCGCGCGCATTGCGCAACGCCGCGCAGAAGGCGCTCGCAGGCGAGATCGAGGGCCGCGCCGAACGTTTTTCGGCCGCAGCCGATTCGACCCTCGTCCTGTCGAATGACGGCACGGTGCGCTGGACCGGCGACCCGGTCGCGAAGCTGGAGCCGGGCGAGAAGGCCTTCGAGCCCGGCATCCGCATCGTCGCCGACGAGCAACTCACCGGCCCGGCCCGCGACAAGGTCGAGGTCAGGCTGAAGGCCTGGCTCAAGGCCTATGTCACGCGTCTCCTCGGATCCCTTATCGAGCTCGAGAGCGACGCAACCCTGACCGGCCTCGCACGAGGGATCGCGTTCCAGGTCGCCGAGGCCGAGGGCATTCTCGAGCGCTCGAAGGTCGCCCAAGACCTGCGCAGCCTCGATCAGGCCGGCCGTGCCGCCCTCCGTCAGAAGGGCGTGCGCTTCGGCGCCTATCACATCTACCTTCCGGCGCTCGTGAAGCCCGCGCCCCGCATCCTGGCGGCGCAGCTCTGGGCGTTGCGCAATGGCGGCCTCGACCAGAAGGGCATCGACGAGATCGCGCATCTGGCGGGTTCGGGCCGCACCTCCTTCCCGGCCGATCCCGAGATCGCCAAGGGCCTCTACCGGGCCGCTGGGTTCCGCGTCTGCGGCGCTCGCGCCGTGCGGGTCGACATCCTCGAGCGGCTCGCCGACCTCATCCGGCCCGCGACCGCATACCGTCCCGGCGTCACGCCGGGCGATCCGCCGCCCGGTTCGGCGGATGGCGAGGGCTTCGTCCAGACCCCGGCCATGACGTCGCTCGTCGGCACCTCGGGCGAGGATTTCGGCTCCATCCTGAAGTCGCTCGGCTATGCGTCGGAGACGCGGCCCGGCCCCGCGATCACGGTGCCGCTGGTGCCGGCCCGGATCGCTGCGATGGTCCCGGCGATCGTGGCGGCAGGCGGCGAAGCCGGCCAGCCGACCAATCCCGACGGCCACGGCATCGAACCCGTGCCGACCCTTCCGGTCGAGCCTAGCACCGGCGACATGACCGAGGACACGACGCATATCGAGACGCCGCCGCCCGGGCCGGATCGCGATCCCGAGCAGATCGGCGAATCCGACGATCCCGATCCCGGAATCCAGGACGACACGAGTGCGGAGCCGGC
>CAXUKK010000294.1:0-4377 GCA_964251455.1 uncultured Enterovirga sp. | reverse complement strand
GCACCGTGCTCTCGATCTTCGTGTGCCCGAGCAGGATCTGCACAGCACGCAAGTTCGAGCCAGGCGCTCGTTCGGCTTGGGACACGCATCCGGCAGGTCAACTTCTCATCGTCACGTCCGGGGTCGGCTGGGTGCAGGAATGGGATGGCCGAAAGCGCGAGATCAAGCCCGGCGACGCGGTCTGGACCCCGCCCGGCGTCAAGCATTGGCACGGCGCCAGCGCCCCGAACGGCGTCGGCCATTACGCGATCCAGGCAAGCTTCGACGGCAAAGGCGTCGACTGGCTAGAGAAGGTCTCCGACGAGCAATACGCAAAGTAGCGGCGGCTCAGGCACCATGCAGGGCAGCCCACCTGCCGCTCTGCTGCCCGGAAGGATCGCCCGGCCGTGCTCCTAGGGCGGGCAGCCCGGTGCGAAGGTCGCGGCCGATAAGGACCTAGATAACGGGCCGAGCGAGTGCCCGTTGCGGCCGGTGCGGCGACATCCGCCGAATGTTCCGAACAATTCCCCAGGAGAGGCCCATGAAGAACTTTATCCTCACACTCGCCTCCGTGCTTCTCGGTGCGGCAGCCGCGGAGGCGCAGCAGCCCAATGTCGGTGGGCGCCCATTGTCGCCGGAAGATGTCCGTGCCGTCGCGCCGGCGTTGGAGCGTATACGCGGCAAAGCCTCTATGGCGACGTCTGGAATCGGCCGGGTCTTTCGAAACGCGATCGGAGCCTCGTTGCCATCGCGGTCCTGATCGCCCGAAACCAATCAGGGGCGCTACACCGGGACCCGCGCCGGCTCGCTCGCGTCGGCGTCTCCCTACCGGGGGAAGGGGAGGTCGTTTGTGGATCTCGAGAATGGCATCTTCTATCGGCTGGCCGAAGGGCGCCGTGCGACGAACAAGCGGCAGCCTCCAGTTCCCATTCCGCCGCGCCTTCTTGCGCACATGCGGCGCTGGGCGGTCAAAGATGCAGAGGCCGCTCGGGCTGAGAACATTTCATTGCCCACCCACTTCGTTGAGTGGAATGGAAAGCCAGTCGCGTCCGTCAAAACGGGATTCAAGGCAGCGTGTGCTGCAGCAGGGCTCTCGGGCGCCGTTTCACCTCACACGCTTCGCCACACTGCGGCGACTTGGCTGATGCAGGGTGGAGTCGACAAGTGGGTCGCGGCGGGGTTCCTCGGGATGTCTGTCCAAACGCTCGATCGCGTTCATGGCCATCATCACCCCGATCACCTGAGAGAGGCGTCTTCTCGCATTGGCTACCGTGCCTTGCCGAAGCCCAGGAACAACGTCGTATCGTTGGCCGAAACGTTGGCCGGCAGCCCCACTCGGGGCAGGAGATCAGCATGAGGCAGATGGCGACCGCGGAGGGGCTCGAACCCCCAACCTTCGCGTTCGAAGCGCGACGCTCTATCCATTGAGCTACGCAGTCAGGCCAGGGCGTTTCTAGGATCGCGCGCCCGGCTAGGCAAGGCGGCAGCACGACGCGAAGCGGGGTTGAACCTTCCTGCCCTGCTCGGTGTTTGATCGGCGCAACTTGCGCGGGCGGTGCGTGTCATGTCGGGCCTTCTTCCATTTCGTAGCCTTCTCCGGACGCTTGCTGTGCCGGCGCTCATCGTCGTCGCCGGTGCTGGGCCGGCTCTCGCTGTCACGGCTCAGGATGTGAACGACGCAACGTTCAAGCCGAATTCTGCTGCGCGCGAGGGCGTGGACCCGGCTGTCCTGCGCGCCCAGGTTCTGCTGGACCGGCTGCGCTTTTCGCCGGGCTCGATCGACGGCCGGACGGGCGAGAACTTCGCGAATGCGCTCGATGCGTTCGCGGTGGCCAACGGTCTGCAGCCGGCCGGAAAGCTCACGCCGGCGATCTGGGACAAGCTGGTGTCGGCGGCAGAGGGGCCGGTCCTCGTCTCACGCGTGCTCAGCAAGGACGACGTGAAGGGTCCGTTCATCGAGACGATCCCCAAGGAGTACGAGGACATGGCCGAGCTGAAGAGCCTGGCCTACACCTCGGTCGAGGAGGCGCTCGGCGAGCAGTTCCACGTCTCGCCAGCGCTGCTGAAGTCGCTGAACCCGAAAGCGGCGTTCGAGGCTGGCGAGGAGATCGTCGTACCGGCCGCCCGGCCGGATCCCAAGCTGTCGCAGATCACTAACCGCAACGTCGCGGCGAGCGATGGCGGACAGGCACCCGTCACGCGCATCGAGGTCGACAAGACCCGCAAGGCGCTACGCGCATTCGACCGCGACGGTCGGCTTCTCGCGACGTATCCCGCCTCGATCGGATCGGAGGAGAAGCCAGCGCCATCGGGCACGTTCGCCATCCAGGCGATCGCCCGCAACCCGACCTATACCTACAATCCGGATTACGGGTTCAAGGGCCAGAAGGCGAAGGCCAAGATCGAAGTGCCGGCCGGGCCGAACAATCCCGTCGGTGCCGTGTGGCTCGACCTGACGGCGGAAAGCTACGGCATCCACGGCACGCCCGAGCCGGAACGGGTCGGCAAGACCGCCTCGCATGGCTGCGTGCGGCTGACGAACTGGGACGTGAAGGACCTGGCCAGCATGGTCGGCAAGGGGACCGAGGTCACGTTCGTCGACTAGGCGTCGCTATCCGTACACCCGGGCGAAGGCCGTGATCTACGTCCTGCGTTCGGCTGAGCCCGAATGGATACCGGCTTTTGCCGGGATGAGCGGGGAGGGTGGGGCAGGGCGCGCGTTCATCGTCAGAAGCTCGTAGCGCGCCACCGTGTCGTCGGATTGGTTGAAGACCTCGGCGTCCCAGCGCACCTCGCCGTATTCCGGCTGGCGCGCCGCGTTCTTGGCCTTCACCGTGAGCCGGACCCGGATCGCGTCGCCCGGCGAGACGGGCTTGAGGAAGCGCAGGCTGTCCAAACCATAATTGGCCAGCACCGGTCCGGGCGCCGGGTCCACGAACAGCCCGGCCGCGAAGGATAGGATGAGGTAGCCATGCGCCACCCGGCCCGGGAAGAACGGGTTCGCGGCCGCGGCGGCTTCGTCCATGTGGGCGTAGAAGGTGTCGCCCGTGAAGTGGGCGAAGTGCTCGATATCCTGGAGCGATATGGTTCGGCTTTCGGTCAGGGTCGTGTCGCCGATCGTCAATTCGTCGAAGTTCAGCCGGAACGGGTGGCGCTCCCCCTGTGGCGCTGGCGCTCCCTTGATCCAGGATCGCGTGAGCGCAGCGAGGCGCTTCGGTGAACCTTGGATCGCGGTGCGCTGCATGTAGTGGAACACGCCCCGCAGCCCGCCAAGCTCCTCGCCGCCCCCGGCGCGGCCGGGCCCGCCATGGACGAGGCCGGGCAGGGGCGCGCCGTGTCCCGTCTGCTCGCGTGCGCAGTCGCGGTCGACGATGAGGAGCCGGCCGTGGAAGGGCGCAATCCCGAACGCGACCGTGGCGGCCACGTCAGCGTCGTCGGTGTAGAGCGACGCGACGAGGCTGCCCTCGCCGCGGGCGACGAGATCGACGGCCTGCTCCAGGCTGTCATAGGGCATGAGGGTCGCGACCGGGCCGAAGGCCTCCGTCGTATGCGCGTAGCGGGCCGAGCCCGGCTCCGGGCAATCGATGAGGACCGGCGACATGAAGGCGCCGCCGGTATCGTCGCCACCGATCACGTCGCAGCGGTTCGGGTCGCCGAACGCGATCGCGCCGTCGCTCGCGATGGCGGCGACGGCCCGCCGCACCGCATCGCGCTGGCCGAGGCTGACGAGCGGCCCCATGCCGGCCTCCTCGTTGAGAGGGCTGACGATCCTGATGGCGGTGAGCGCACGCGTCAGCGCATCCCTGGCATCTGCATGCAGCGCGCGGGGCACGAAGGCGCGTCGGATCGCGGTGCATTTCTGGCCCGCCTTCACGGTCATCTCGCGCACGACCTCGCGCACGAAGAGGTCGAATTCCGGCGTGCCCGGTCGGGCATCCGGCCCCAGGATCGCGGCGTTAAGCGAGTCGCGCTCCGCGATGAAGCGCACCGCGTTGCGGCCGATCGCCGGATGGTTGCGGAGCGTCTCGGACGTCTCGATCGATCCCGTGAACGAAACGACGTCCTGGCCGGTCATATGGTCGAGGAGATCGCCCGTGCGGCCGCAGATGAGCTGCAGCGCGCCCGGCGGCAGGATCTCCGACTCGATCATCAGCCGGACGAGCGCCTCCGTGACGTAGGCCGTCGCGGTGGCGGGCTTGGTGATCACGGGCATGCCGGCGAGGAAAGCCGGCGCAAACTTCTCGAGCGGGCCCCAGCAGGGGAAGTTGAAGGCGTTGATATGCACCGCGACGCCGCGGAGCGGCGTGAGAATATGCGTGCCGACGAAGCCGCCTGTCTTCGACAGCGTCTCGACCGGGCCGTCGACGACAAAATGCTCGGACGGAAGCTCGCGCCGGC
>CAXUKK010000293.1:891-4393 GCA_964251455.1 uncultured Enterovirga sp. | reverse complement strand
GGTCACGCAAGGTGCCAGCTAGGAGGCGGCTGCTTCGCAGGGGCAGCCTTCAGATTGCCGCCGCAAAGGACCCTCCAGTGCGGCGGCTTCTGATAGTGCGCTATCTCTTACCAGTGACGCTGACCCCAGCGGTGACTATATCCTCGGTGCCACCCGCCGTAATAGCTATGGCGGTAGAAAGGCCTGTTGAAATACGGCCGCGGAACGAAGAAAGCCCTTCTGTAATAGGGCCTGTAATAGTGAGGGTGGGAATAGTAAGACCCATAATAGTGGCCATAACCGTAGCCACCACCGTTCCAATTCGCTTCCGCTGGTTCCGAAGAGGTCGCCAGTGCCCCACTCATCGCTAGAGCTGCTAGTCCGCCGAGAACGAGCCTTTTGTTCATTTGAATGCCTCGCCTAAGAATCGCCCCTTCCTCAATCTCGCGCATGGTTGACGGCGGCGACAGTTAAGGTTTGTTAATGTGATGACGGCCGCTGTCCTGAGTTGCGACTTGCGCGATATCGAACAATCGGCCCGAGCATAGGCTCGCTCACGGTGCAGACTTCGACACCTCGCTCCCGAGCAGAAGCCGGTAGGCGCGCTCGGCCGGACCGTACGACCCTGCAGCTTCCGCGATCAATCGCCTGCGATCGATGACGGTGATTGCTCGATGTGACGCGCTGATGGCCCGCTCTTTCTGTAGCTTGCGCAGGGCGAGAGTGATCCCCGACCGCTGCACCCCAAGCCCATCAGCCAGGGTGGCGTGAGTGATCGTGACCGTGTCTCCAGCTGCTCGGTCATGGGCCATCAACAGCCACCGGGCGAGCCGTTGAGAGATGGACAGGTACGTGCTCGCAAAAGCGAGATGCGCAATCTGAGCTACTCCGGCCTGGATGAAGCGAAGGAGGAGCGCCCCGGCGGCACGCCGGCGCCCCATAAACTCCCGAAGAGCGGCGACCTCGACCCGATGAACCACGGCGTCTTCGCGCAACACCGCGTGGTACTCGGCGACATCCGTCCCCATCATGGCCGGTAAGCCGAGCATCCCCTCTCGTCCGAGCAGGCCTACCTCCATGGTGCGCTCCCCGACATGGATCATGATCGACGCGAAGCCACGCTCGAAAAAATGCGCGTGCCGGACAGTTTCACCGGGGAGTTCGAGAGCCGCGCCGTTTGGCATCTCGTACATTTCGAGGAGAGGCAGCAATTCTTGAAGGTTGGATTCGGGCAATGCCCGAAGAAGTCGGTTCTGGACTGGCACTCTTTTTCGCCTCGCTCGAGTTGTTCGACTTCGCACAACTCACGACCGGTCCGAACCGAAGCGACGCTCTCAGGTTCCCGTCTCGGCCGCGAATTCGCGGTGCCATGCTCTCTGGGGGAACCGATGAGATCGAAGTCAAACGGGTCAGGCCCGAACGGATCAAACCGTCGATCCCTCTTGGCGGGCGCAGCGGCCTTCGCTTCGGCGTCCGCGTTCTCGCTAGCGGGTCTCAACCGGGCGTTTGCTCAGTTCGGAGCGGCGCCTCCGACTGCGATGGAAATGGGAACCGGCGATGTCGGGATTCTCAATTTCGCCTACGCGCTCGAACAGCTTGAGGCAGCGTTCTACACGCAGGTCTTGACGGCTCCCTATGCAGGCATTGACCGGTTCGAGGCACGCGTCTTGAAGGACTTGCGCGACCACGAGGTCGCCCACGTGCAGTTCTTCAAGAAGACGCTTGGATCGAGCGCAATCGGGACCGTTCCTGTCAACTTCTCCGCCATCGACTTCAACAGCCGCGAAAGCGTGCTGAAGACGGCAATGACCTTCGAGGATGTCGGCGTTTCGGCGTACAATGGCGCCGGTCAGTTCCTCAAGAACCCGAGCTATCTGCTCGCTGCTGGGAAGATCGTTTCGGTCGAGGCCCGCCACGCAGCCGCGATCAGGGATCTCCTCTACCCATTCAGCGCGGCCTTTGCCGGCGATGACGTGGTCGACGCTTCAGGCCTCGACGTATCGCGCTCTCCGGGGCAGGTCGCGCCGCTCGTTCAACCCTTCATCGCGGCGCCGCTCGTTGCAGTTCAAGGCTGAGGAGACCGGATATGACAACCAAGCTTGAACCCACCATCCTCGTCGGCCTCGATCCCGACCTAGTCGGCCGAGTGGTCTCTCGCCGCGGCGTCTTCTCCAAGGCGGCGGCCTCACTTGGCGCCGTGGCGACCGCCCCCATGCTCCTCGCCGCAGTATCGACGCCGTCTCAGGCCTTCCTCGGGGCAGCGCTTCCCGGGCAGATCGTCGAAATCCTCAATTTCGCTCTCACGCTCGAATACCTGGAGGATGAGTTCTATCGCACGGCGCTCGCGCAACCGGCCCTAATCCCCGGCGACTACCGGGCCGTGTTCCGGCAGATCAGCAAGCACGAAGCCGCTCACGTGACGGCTCTTGCCGGCGTGCTCGGGCTTGCGGCAGTGCCGAAGCCGCAATTCGACTTCACGGCGCGCGGCAAGTATCGAGACGTGTTCTCCAATTTCAGAACGTTCGCAACGCTGTCCCAAACCTTCGAGGATACCGGCGTCGCCGCCTACAAGGGTCAGGCTGGGAACCTCATGGGGAACAACCTTATCCTCACCACCGCTCTCCGCATTCACTCGGTCGAGGCCCGGCACGCGTCCGAGGTCCGGCGCGTACGTGGGCAGCGCGAGTGGTCCGGCGCGTTCGATGCCCCCATGAGCAAGGCTCAGGTGCTCGCCGCGGTCAGTCCCTTCATCGTGGGCTGACGCTGACTTTGCTCAGAGTAAGCAACCGGCGCGGAACATGTACTCCGGTCCAAGTAAGGCCGGAAGCCGTGGTCAGCCGGCGGGATTCCTGGGTCTGCGGTTTTGTTTAGCCGATAAACAAGACCAACAATCCAGTTTGCATTGATAGCGGTAGAAGCTGTGCTTCTGTGCGACTGTTGAGACACGTTCGGTGGCGGCGTACACTCAGGCTCTGCGAGACATGATCGAACCCTCCGATCGGGTGCTGGATGCGCCCGCATCGAACACACTGAATGCAGAAAACCAGAGCTGCAGCTGAGGTGGACGGGCCGGCGGACGAGGGCACACGCGCCGGTACTTCTGCAGGGCCGCGCACGGAGATCGAGGTGAGCACCCCTGAACGGCTGATGACGCTAAAGCTGACGGCTCAAGAACTCGCGCAGCTCGACGACTGGATCGCTGTCGGATCTGATCCGGAGCAGCCTCGGGCTGAGGCCGTTCGGGAAATCCTGCTTGCTGCCCTGAAGCTGCGAGAGCGGCGCAAAGAGCGGGCCGATCGGCTCATCGAGGCGGATGACGCGTTCGCTGCTCATCTCAGATCGAAGGGATTCTTGCCCGATTGATCAAGTGAGGCCCTACCTCATCATTCACTGGAGCGATGGCGAGCGCGTCGTATGTCTTGAGGGAGAGCGCCGCGCTGCAGCCAATGAGGCGGCCGAGAGCACCGCCGGCATGATGCACGGCGTCGTCGAGCGACACCTAATGGCGCGGTCGGAGAGAACC
>CAXUKK010000293.1:0-881 GCA_964251455.1 uncultured Enterovirga sp. | reverse complement strand
AGACCCCGAGCCCCGCACATCCGACGGGGACGAAATCGGTATGGGGAACCCCGATCAAGGGAGGCGCAAAATGTCTGCGCGGGCTAACTCGCCTGACCTGGCGACGGAAGTCGAGCGTCAAGGCGCCGCGGTCGCGGCACACTCTTTCGGCCCTACCTCGGAGGATGGGTTCCTTGATCAAGCGTTGCGCACGAACTAGAGGCCGCGCAACACCATCAGGATAGTGACAGTGAGCGCCGGATTTGAATCCCGCAGGGACCCGCGTCATTTTCGAGGGGATGTTGTCGAAACCCTGAACGTCCTCCAGCGCCAGGGCGCCATCGTCCGCTATCAGTTACCGCCTCGCGAGAGAGGCTCGTTGGAAGTGCCGAGGATCGCCGTCCAGCTGCCGGACGGCACCGCTTCGGAAGCTTTACTCGCGAGGGTTCGTGAAGCCCTTCAGGCGCTGCCCCACTTTGCGGATCTCGGCGGCGAGGTCGAAGCGGACGGGAGAGTGGGGTGAGCTCCCTCGTCGGACCCTCAAGCGCCAAGGTTGGCGAAGCGCTCGCAGCGGTGCTGCTCAAGCCGCATGCCATGGGCCTGTTCTCGGCAGCCCTGCACTGCGGATGGCTGGCTGAGGGGAGCGATGCCGCGGACGAGGACGCGTCCAGGAATGCCGCGTTCCTCGCGGGACCAACTCCCGAAATTGGAAGGCGCACGGGTCTCGTGGCCGACGACGACAATCTCGTCAGGACGGTGATCTCCCTGACGCTGGAGGACGCCGGCTACGACGTCGTGGAGGTGGCCGATGGCAGCGGGGCGCTGGCATTCCTGGAGCGAGGGGAGGCCGAGATCGCCGCCCTGGTCAGCGACATCAGGATGCCCGGGCTCGACGGGCTCGC
>CAXUKK010000292.1:668-4403 GCA_964251455.1 uncultured Enterovirga sp. | reverse complement strand
GCCAGATCCGGCCGGAACTGCTGGATGTGGCGCGGGAGCGGGGCGCCAATGTGCGTGACGAACTCCGGTCCGCCCTGGGCGCCCCGGAGGGGTTCGAGGAAGCAGCGCGTCTGCTTCTCAGGGCGACGCTGCGTCTGGATGGCGGGTCAGGGACTGTTGCGGACCGCAGTCTCTCCGTCAGCGGGGACGCGCCCGACACCGAAAGCTACCGCGTGGCAATGTCTCTGCTCCGTGCGCTTCCGGCCGGCTACACGGCGGGCACGATCGAGATCAGGCCGCCGCTCGTGCAGCCGTATTCCTGGTCGGCGGTGCGCGGGTCTGGAGCGCTTAGGCTCGAAGGACACGTTCCATCTGAAGCGGAGCGGCGAATGCTGCTTGCGTTCGCGCGCGAGACGAATCCCGGCCTTACGGTCGAGGACAGGATGGATGCGGCCCGGGGGCTCGAATCCGGGATCGATTTCGATGGGCTCGCGAGGCGGGTGCTTGGAATCCTCGGGCGCCTCGAGAGCGGCCGAGCAGACCTCAAGGGGCGCGCCCTCTCGATCGAGGGACGTCTCGCGGCGCGCGACCTGCTCGACTCGCTTCAGTCGGACATCAGGACCGCGAAGCTGCCGGGGATCGACCTTGAGCGGATCGAGCTGCAACCGGTCGTACCGCGTCCCTATCGTCTGAGCGCCCGGCGCCGCGACGGACGGCTGTTCCTCGAGGGTTTCGTGCCCCAGGAGGCGGACCGCGCCGCCATCCGGGACCTCGTCCAGAAGCGCTTTGCGTTCGACGCGCTTGTCGACGACCTGCACCTGGCGGACGGCGCACCGGATGGCCTTGTCCCCGCCGGACGCCTCGCTCTGGAGCGGCTCTCCGCGCTCTCGGACGGTGAGGCCAAGATCGAGGACCGGACGTTGCGGTTGTCCGGTCGGTCGCTCTACGCCGAATCGGCGCAGCGCATGGGACGGGACTTCGCGACCGGACTGCCGGCCGGCTGGACGGGCAGTGCCGACGTGAGCGCCGTCCCGGATAAGCCGCTCGATCCCGGGTTCTGCGGCGATCTCGTCTCGGACGTCCTTCGCCGGGAACCGGTCGGGTTCGAAACCGGGAAGGCGGAACTGAGCCCCGGAATCCACAAGGCACTCGCGGGCGTGGCGGATGTGATGCGCCGCTGCGGCACCGCTCGTCTCGTAGTCGTCAGCACGGTCGAGACGGCCGCCGAGGCCGACCCGGCGCGCGAACTGGCCGAGGGTCGCGCAGCCGCGATCACGTCGGCGCTCGGCGAACTCGGCGTCCGGAAGATCGTGCGGCAGGCGAGCGCTACGAAGGTCGCCGATCCGGCCAAGACAAGCGACCGGATTGCATTCGAGGTGCTGCCATGACGGAGGCGATCCGCGTCATCCTGCTGCCGCTCTGGCCGGCGCTCGCCGCCGCTGCCGTCCTCGGCGTGCCGTTCGGCTGGCTCGGTTGGCGCGAGCAGGCTGCCGGTTTTCTGGGGCGGCTTGGCCTCATCCTCGCCGTTGTCGCCCTCGCTGGCGGGGGGGCGCTGGCTCTCCTTGGCCGCATACCCGGGCGGCCCGGACTCTGGCTCGAGATCGCGCTGGCTACAGCACTGGCCTACCTCGTCGGCTGCATTCTCGGCAGCGTCGTCCGCGCCGTCCGCGACCGGATCGCAAGCCGGTCGGGGCAGGCGGCCCCGGCTGCGTGATCAGCCGCGGGTCTCGACCCGGTCCACGAAGCGCCGGATGGTGCCGATCATCTCCGCACCCTTCAGCAGCGGCGCATGCCCCTGGTCGGGCACCGTGACGAGGTCGAGGTCCGGATGCCGTGCCTGCATTTCGGCAACGGTCTCTTCCGAGAGCAGGTCCGAGAGCGCGCCCCGGATCACCAGAACCGGGACGGTCTCCAGCCCGACGAAATAGGCCCAAAGGTCCGGGATGGCGCTCTCGGGACCAACCGCTTCTAACGTTCGGGAGAGAGCCTGATCATAGGTCAGGACAAGGCGCCCGGCCTTCTCCTCCCATGTGGATCTGGCCCAGGCCTGCCAGTCGTGCTCGCCGAGGTTCGGGAACTGCGCCCCGAACACGCGCTCGACGAGAGCGGCAGCCTCGGCCAGGTCCTTTGGCTGGCCGAGCTTGCCGATGTAACCTTTGATGCGGATCAGCCCCGCACGCTCGATCACCGGCCCGATGTCGTTCAGCACGGCGCCAGCCACCATCTCTGGCTTTGCGGAGGCGAGGCCCATCGTGATGATGCCGCCGCGCGAGGTGCCAATGAAGATCGCCCGCGCGATGCCGAGTTCGGCCAGCACGGCCAGGAGATCGGCCGTCTCGACCGGAACGCTGTAGTTCTCCGGCCTGGGATCGTGGTCCGACTGTCCCCGCCCACGATAGTCGACCGCGACGACATGCCGGGGCGGGCCCTCTTCGGGGTCGGCTAGAGCCAGCGCGAGATCGTGGAAGTCGCCCGAATGCCGGGCGAGGCCGGGAAGGCAAACGATCGGCGTGGCGGTCGCGCGATCGTCGCCGTAGCTGCGGGCGTGGAGCCGAAGGCCGTCCGGCGATCTCGTCCAGATGTCGCGATAAAGCTGCTTCGTCATCGCCCCACCTTGTCCGGTGAGGCTCTAGCCACCGTTCAGCCCCGCTTCAAGGCGCAGCAGAGCCCTGTTTCAGGTCCCGTTCCATGAGAATGGCGCTCTGTTCGCCAAGGCGGCGGCGATACACCTGCATGTTCTCCATTACGCGCTGGACGTAGTTCCGCGTCTCGGAGAACGGGATGCGCTCCACCCAATCGATCGGATCGACGTCCGGTTTGCGCGGATCGCCGTAGGCATCGATCCACTTCCGGACATTGCCTGGCCCCGCGTTGTAGGACGCAAAGGTCAGGATGTACGAGCCCTTCCAGTAATCCATGAGTTCGCCGAGGTGGGCGGAGCCGAGGCGCGCGTTGTAGGTCGCGTCGACCAGACGCGAAAGGTCGAACTCGACGCCGGCCTTGCGGGCCGTGGCTTGAGCCGTGGCCGGCATCATCTGCATCAGCCCGCGCGCGCCGACCGGCGACTGCGCGGCGGGATCGAAGGCGCTCTCCTGCCGGGCGATCGCGTGGACCATGGCCGGATCCACCCGCGTCCCGACCGGCTCGAAGGACGGGATGCCGATGGTCGGGAAGGCATGCGCGTCGAGCGGGAGGCCGCGCTGGGTTGCGGCCTTGCCGAGCGCCAGGAGCGCCTTCGGATCGCGGTAGGCGACGGCGAGGTCGCCGACGGCGTCGATCTCCGCGACACTGGGCGAACGGCGCCCGACCTCTATCATCAGGGGGGCGGCGATCTCGCGAAGGCCGGCGGCGTAGAGCGCAGCGACTGCCTGTGCCACAGGCGACTTCGCGGCCGCGACACGTTCGGGGCTCTGCGGATCGAGGCCGCCCTTCAGGGCGACCTGCGCCAATCCGAGCTTCCCGCTCGCGAGCTGGCCATAATAGGTGATGCCCTGCTGCGCCGCCTTGGCATAGAACTCCCGCGACAGCAGCGCATCGCCGCCGGCCTCCGCCGCGCGGCCCTGCCAGTAGGCGGCACGCGCGATGGAGATGGGCGAGCTCGCCACGGCCCCGGCGCGGGCGAAATGCCGGGCCGCGGCACGCGGCTCCTTCAGAAATCGCAGCGCGATCCAGCCGGAATGAAATTCGGCCTCGATGCGCTTCTCGTTTGCCTCGGCGCCATGCAGGCTGGCGATCTCATAGGCCCCTTTGACGTTC
>CAXUKK010000292.1:0-658 GCA_964251455.1 uncultured Enterovirga sp. | reverse complement strand
GCTTGCGCGCGACGAGGCGGCGCTCGACCCACCATTCGTCGCCGTCCACGAGGATGTCCGGGTCGCGCGTCAGGCCGTCGAACAGCTTGACCGCTTCCTCGGCCTTCTCCCCGCGGCGGAGGAACTGAACCCGCGAGAAGAGGTAGGACGTGTCGGAGCGGAGGCCCACAGGCACCGCATCGAGCAGTTTGCCGGCATTGCCGGCCTTGCCGACGACGGCGGCACGCGCCTTCACGAGCGCGTCGTAGCCCTTGCCGGCGTAATCGGCAGCGCGTTTCGCAGCGTCCCAATTCTCCTTGAAGAGGAGCCGCTCCATGCGGAACCGGTGATCGGCCTGGGTCAGAGTCTCGGCGAAGTCGTTGAGGACGCGAAGCTCGAGCTCGCGGCTGAAATCGTTGTTGCGCCACGCGTCGCGGACGAGGGTCGCCGCGTCCTGCTTCAGCCCGTCCGCCAGGAAGGCTTGGGCGAGCGTGATCTTGGCCCCGGCGCTCTGCGGCCGCTCGCGCGAGAAGAAGGCCCGCACGACATCTGGAGGGCGTCGCTCGGCCACGAGTTGATCTTCGGCGCGACGACGCGCCCAGGCGATGCCGGGCCAGTCGGGATATCGGCGCATGAACGAGGCCAGGCGGTCGAAATCCACCGCCGGGCCGCCGAACCG